>NZ_WPCD01000348.1:0-1592 GCF_009741955.1 Halogeometricum sp. CBA1124
GCCCCCGCCGAGGACGCGTGGGACGTGCTGGTCGAGACGCGTCTGTGGCCCGAGTGGGGGCCGTCGGTGACGGCGGTGCGCGGCCCGGACCGAATCGGACTGGGAGCGACCGGCGAGGTTCGAATCGCCGGCGCGGGCGTCTGGGTGCCGTTCGAGGTGACGGCGTTCGACGCCGACGCGCGCCGGTGGAGTGGTCCGTCGCGCGCGTCCCGGCGACGGGCCACCGGGTCGAAGCGCTCGGACCGGAGCGGTGCCGCGTCGCCTTCGAGATACCGCCTCTCGCCGCGGGGTACGCCGTCGTCTGCCGACGCGCCCTCGGAAAGATTGCGCGTCTCGCCGAACGATAGGCGTCGGCAGGGGACGGCGGCAGCAGTCGACGACGGCGGCGGTAACCGGCGGCGTCGAGTCCGTCGGGGCCGCGCGAACGGCCGACTACGGCGGACGTTCCATCGAGAACCGGTCGGTCGTCCGGGCGTAGTCGCTGCCGGCCATCCGGCCGACGGCGTCCAGTTTTCGCGTGTCCATCTTCCCGTCCGTGAGCAGGGACTCGTCCACGTGCGCGTGGACGACTTCGCCGAGGACGACGGTGGAGACGCCGACGTCCAGCGTCTCGGCGAGGCGACACTCGAAGGAGACGCGCGCCTCCGCGACGCGCGGCGCGTCGACGGCGACGCCGGCGGCGGGCGTCACGCCGGCGCGTTCGAACTCGTCCGCTTCGGGTGGGAGCGTCGCACTCGTCTCGTTCATCGCCTCCGCCACGTCCGCGGTGACGACGTTCCAGACGAACTCGCCCGTCTCGACGGCGTTGCGGGCGGTGTCCTTCCTGTCGTCGCCGGTGCCGGACGCGGAGAACAGCAGCGTCGGCGGGTCCGGCGTCACCACGTTGGAGAAACTGTACGGCGCGAGGTTCCGCGTCCCGTCGGGCGCGCGGGTGCTCACCCACGCGATGGGGCGGGGGACGACGGCACCGGAGAGCAGGCGGTACGGCGACCCGAACGCGTCGGGCGGTCCGTCCACGTCACCGCACCTCGCGCCCGCGCCGTCGGTTCGTCTGCCGTCGCCTCGTGGTCCGTCGGGTCATCGTCTCGCGTTACCCGCCGAACGCGATAGGCGTGTCGCCGGCGGCGACTGACGGGTAGACGCCCGCGGCGATGCCGAGGCCGCCGCCGCCGAGCATCACGCCGGAGGTGACGACGGTGAATCGCGCCGCCGGGAGCCCCTTCGCCTGCGCGTAGCCGGTCATGTCGTCGACGTCGAGCAGGTGGTTCAGGCCCACGAAGGCGAGGACCAGACCGAACAGGAGGCGTCCGAGGAGGAACGCGACTCCCGCGCCGGGCCCGTCGAACCGGAGTGCTGTCGTCGTGAGTTCCGGTATCAGCACGATACGTGGTTTCGAGAAGGGGAGACATCCTCGATTCGCGGCCCGTCGGGTCGCGGGCCGCACGGTAAGATTCTGCCGGGTACTCACAAACGGAGAGTCTGGCCGAACGTCTGAATTTTCTCTCAACCTCTCGAAAAATATAGGTGCGCTCGTATCCGACTATAGCTGAATGGACTCCCCTACCGATGAGTGAATCTTGGGATACCGCGGG
>NZ_WPCD01000205.1:0-6596 GCF_009741955.1 Halogeometricum sp. CBA1124
CGGTTTGAGGACCAGCACGTCCGCCGCGTCCGCGTCGAGGACCGCCCCCACCGAGTGGGCGGCCAGCGTCTCGTCCACGGCGACGCCGACGCCCCGGCCGCGGAGTTCGGCGTGTCCCGACAGGTCGTCGGCCGGGAGGGGTTGTTCGACGTACCGGACGCCGAGTTCGGCCGCCGCGCGAGCATCGCCGCCGCCGTCTCGCGGTCCCACGCGCCGTTGGCGTCCGCGCGCAGTTCCGCGTCCGGGGCGGCGTCGCGGGCCGCCCGCAGGCGCGCCGCGTCGACGGCCGCGTCCCGCGCGCCGACTTTCACCTTCACCGCGTCGTAGCCCGACTCGACCGCCTCCCGCACCGACTCGGCCGTCTCGGCGGCCGTCCCGTCGCCGACGGTGGCGTTCACCGGGACGCGTCGGCGGCGTCGCCCGCGGCCAACTGCGCTCCGAGGGAGACGCCGGCCGCCCGCGCGTCGGCGTCGGCGCGGGCGAGCGACGACGCCGTGTCTCGCGGCGGGCGTCGTCGCGTCCGGGTCGCCCGCGTCGAGCGCCGTCCGACAGTCAGAGAGCGACTCCGTCCACCCCGGGAGCGGCGTCGCCTCGCCGAGGCCCGCACTCTGCGACGCCCCCTCGTCGGCCAGTCGCACGAGAAAGCCCTCGCGCGCCTCGATGGGGCCGTTCGCGGTGCCGAGTGGGTCCGACAGCGACAGCGAGAACGGGTCGAGACGCATCACAGCGGGAGGCCGCCGAACGAGAGGCCGAAGCCGAACAGGGCGGCGAACATCGCCAGCAGTTTCCCGACCCGTTCGAGCGCGGGGTTCAGCGCGCCGCCGGACGTCTCGGCGAACACCGTCAGCATCACCGAGAGCGCGTACGGCAGGGTGACGAGGGGGAGGAGGACGGCGATTCCGAACGACTCCCGGGTGACGAACCAGAGGGGGACGAGGTAGGCGAGTGCGAGCATGGCGGCGAACTCGCCGCGGGAGAACGCGTAGCCGAAGCGGACGGCGAGCGTCCGCTTTCCGGTCGTCGCGTCCTCCTCCTTGTCGCGCACGTTGTTGACGACGAGGATGTTCGTCGAGAGGGCGGCGACGGCCAACGAGGCGACGAACGCGTCGAACGGGAGCGTGTTCGGGGGCACGCCGAGCGAGAGGGGGGCGGCGAGGGCGGCGGCCGCCTGCACGTAGTAGGTGCCGGTGACGGCGACGACGCCGAAGAACAGGAAGACGAACAGGTCGCCGAGTCCGTGGTAGCCGAGGGGGTAGGGACCGCCGGTGTAGGCGATACCCGACGCGACGGAGAGGAGACCGACGACGACGATGGGGACGCCGCCGACGTAGACGAGGTACGTGCCGACGAGGACGGCGGCGGCGAACGTGAGGTACATCGCGCGCTTGACCTCGGCGGGTTCGATGAGGCCGCCCGCGGTGACGCGAGTGAAGCCCTCGCGGTCCTCGGTGTCCGCGCCCTGCACGGCGTCGTAGTAGTCGTTGGCGAAGTTCGTGCCGACCTGGATGAGTGCCGCGCCGACGAACGCCGCGAGTGCCGGGAGCGCGGCGAACACGCCGTCGTGGACGGCCAACCCGACGCCGACGAAGATGGGCGCGGCGGCGGCCGGCAGCGTCTGCGGCCGCGCCGCCATCACCCACGCCTTCGTCCGCGAGATGTCCTGCGTGCTCATTGTCTCACGTTCGGGACGGGGGGAGAGTCAAACTTCGGTTTCCCGACGGGTGACGACGGACCGAGTCCGCATCGGCCCATTCCGCGGGGACGGGAGGTGACTTCACCGCGATAAATTCTCCAAAAGCTACTTTTCCGTGGACTTCCTACGTTCACTCGTGGTTCGCCAGTTGGGTCGTCACGGGGCTCCCCTGTGAGGGCTCGACTTTTGCGGGACGCGAGTTCGCCAGTCGCGACTCTCCCGACCGCTCGGACCATCCGCAACGCTCGTTGTGAGGCCGCCCCGGCGAGTACGCGGACCCGGACGGGTCGCGACGAGAGTGCAGTTTTACGTTCTGTCAGACCGACGGGTCCGTATGGCCTCGTCCTCCCCGCGGAATCGGCTCTACAACGTCTTCGCCGACCCGGACCGGGACGTAGCGGAGAAAGTCGGACGCGCGCTCCGCATCGGAACGGAGTATCTCGACCTGCCGTTCGGCTTCCTCACCCGCATCGACGAGGGCGTCCAGGAGATAGTTCAGGCGACGGGGGACCACGACCTGTTGCAGCCCGGCGAGACCTGTCCGCTCGACGACGCGTACTGCCGTCTCACGGTCGAACTCGACAGCCCGCTGGCGGTGGACAACGCCTCGGCGTCGGCTATCGACCAGCGCGCCGTCGACACGTTCGGACTCGGGACGTACATCGGGACCAAGGTGGTCGTCGACGGCGAGACGGAGGGGACCATCTGCTTCGCCGACACGGACGTACGCGACGAGCCCTTCACCGAAGCCGAGGAGATGTTCCTCGAACTGCTCGGGCGACTCGTCAGCGGCGAACGCGAGCGGCGAGCGTACGAGCGGCAGTTGGCCGAGCGGAACGCGCGCCTCGAACGGGAGAAGCGGCGGTTCGAGGCCATCGCGGAGACGAGCTTCGACATCCTCTTTCGCGTCGGACTCGACGCCGAGTTCACCTACGTCTCCTCGGCGGTCGAACGCGTCCTCGGCCACTCGCCGGCGGCGCTGACCGGGGAACCGTTCGTCGACTTCATGACCGACGCCGCTGCCGAGCGCGCGGGTTCGGCCTACGCCGAGGTACTGGAGAACCGAGCCGTCGAGAACCTCGAACTGGACTTCCTCGACCGAACCGGCTCGGTGGTCGTCCTCGAGGTGAACGCGACGCCGGTCACGCGGGACGGCGACGTCGTCGGCGTCCAGGGCGTCGGGCGGGACGTGACGGCGCGGAAGGAGCGACAGCGCGAACTCCGCATCAAGAACAGGGCGATGGACGAGGCGCAGGTCGGCATCTGCATCTGCGACGTGCGGGAGCCGAACGAACCGCTCGTCTACGTCAACGACGGGTTCGAGCGCGTCACCGGCTACGACACCGAGGAACTGCTCGGCCGGAACTGCCGGATGCTGCAGGGCGAGCGGACGGACCCGGCGACCACGCGGCGATTCCGAGCGGCCATCGACGCCGAGGAACCGGTCGTCGCCGAACTCGTCAACTACCGTCGGGACGGCACGCCGTTCTGGAACCGGGTCCACCTCGCACCGGTGGACGACGAGACGGGCGCCGTCACGCACTACGTGGGGTTCCAGCAGGACGTGACCGAGCGGACGCGGACCGAGCAGTTGATTCGCGTGCTGAACAGGGTCCTCCGTCACAACCTCCGGAACGACGTGAACGCGTTCCTCGGCTGGACGGACCAGTTGAACGCGGGGGACGGGGGAGACGTCGACGCCGAGCGTCGCATCGAACGCGTCGCCGAGGACCTCCTGACGACGAGCGAGCGAGCGCGCGAACTGGAGCGGTACGCCCGCCGGGAGCGGACGCCCGAGCGACTCGACCCCGAGGCGTTGCTCGCGGGCGTCGTCGACGCGACGCGCGAACGGTGGCCGGCGGCGACGATTCGGCTGTCGGTCCGGACGGACCCGGAGACGGGTATCTGCGCCGGCGCGGAACTGGAGCGAGCGGTCGAGGAACTCGTCGAGAACGCCGTCAAACACGACCCGTCGGCGGAGCCGAGCGTCGCCGTCGAGGCGGAGGCGGACGGCGAGTGGGTCCGTCTCGTCGTCGCGGACGACGGCCCCGGCATCGACGGGATGGAGTCGGACGTCGTCGCCGCGGGGACCGAGACGCCCTTGGAACACGGTTCCGGACTCGGACTGTGGCTGGTCAACTGGGTCGTCACCCGCTACGGCGGGTCGTTCGCCATCGAGGCGGAGTCGGACGGGTCCGGGACGACGGCGACGGTCCGCCTCCCCCGAATCGAACGCGGCACGCCGGTCGAAGCGGCCGCGCGGCGACCGACGATTCTGTCGGAGTGACCGCTCAGTAGTGCCAGGGGTACTCGGAGAAGTCCGGGTCGCGCTTCTCGAGGAACGCGTCGCGGCCCTCTTGGGCCTCGTCGGTCATGTAGCCGAGACGCGTCGCCTCGCCGGCGAACACCTGCTGGCCGACGAGTCCGTCGTCCGTCATGTTGAACGCGTACTTCAGCATCCGCATCGCCATCGGCGACTTGTCCGTCATCTCCTCGGCCCACTCCAACGCCACGCCCTCCAACTCGTCGTGCGGAATCGCCTCGTTCGCCATCCCCATCTCGACGGCTTCCTCGGCGGAGTAGGTCTTCCCGCGGAAGAATATCTCGCGGGCCTTCTTCTGGCCGACCTGTTTGGCGAGGTAGGCCGATCCGAACCCGGCGTCGAAGGAGGCCACGTCGGGGTCCGTCTGGAGGAACTTCGCGTGTTCCTCGGAGGCCAGCGTCAGGTCGCAGAGACGTGCAGGGAGTGGCCGCCGCCGACGGCCCACCCGGGGACGACGGCGACGACGGGTTTCGGCATGAAACGGATGAGACGCTGGACTTCGAGGACGTGCAGGCGGCCCGCCTTCGCCTCGCGGACGAGGGGGTCGTCCCCCTCGTCGGCCTCGTCGTCGTCGCGGTACTCGTAGCCCGACCCGCCGCGGACGGACTGGTCGCCGCCGGCGCAGAACGCCCACCCGCCGTCCTTCTCGGAGGGGCCGTTGCCCGTCAGGAGGACGCACCCGACGTCCGCCCGCTTGCGGGCGTGGTCGAGGGCGGCGTACAGTTCGTCCACCGTCCCCGGTCGGAACGCGTTGCGCTTCTCGGGGCGGTCGAACGCGATGCGCACCGCGGGCACGTCCACCGCGCGGTGGTAGGTGATGTCGTCGAACTCCGCCGCGCCGTCGACCGATTCCCAGCGGTCGGAGTCGAAGATGTCCGAGACCATACCGAGGAGGTGTGCGGGCCGCGCAAAAAGATTCGCTTCACGGACGGCGTCGGGGCCGAGCGGAATCGCACGCCGACTCAGAGCCGACGGCCGGACTCGATGCCGGCGGCGACGAACGGCAACGCGAGGACGCCTGCTGCGCCGACGGCGATGCCGGCGACGGTGGCCGCCGCGAGTCCCGCGGGCGACGCCGAGAACAGGCCGGACGCGACGGACCCGAAGACGGCGACGGCGAGGACGAGGTTGTACCAGACGGCGCGCACGCCGGCGTAGAGGACCGAGAACGGCGGCCACTCCGGACCGACGGAGAGGCGGCCGTTGCGGTAGGCGGCGACGCCCCACGAGAGGGCCACGGCCCCACCGAGCGCCGCCGAGGAGGCGACGAAGTCGCCGGAGAACGTGGCGACGACGAGAGCCGGCAGTCCCAGCACTGTCGCCTCGGCGGTGCCGTCGAACAGGTCCGAGAGCCACTTGCCGAGTTCGTCGTTCTCCTCGCGGGGGCGAACCTGCCGCGCCTCGGTCTCCGGGTCGGTGACGCCGCGTGACATATCCGTCACGTCGGCCGGAGAGGTGAAAAGCGCTGTCCTCGGCGTCAGTACGTGAACAGTCGCCACGCCCACTCAGAGAGCGTCGGCGACCGGAGGCGCGCGGGGCGGCCGACGGACGTGTCGACGCGCGCGTCGTACCGGAACGTCGTCACGGACCGGCGCGTCTCGGTCGTCGCGTTCGTCGCGTTCGCCGCGTTCGTCGCGTTCGTCGCGTTCTCGGTTCCGGTGGCCGCCGCCGTGCGCCGCGTCCGGACCGTCGCGTCGCCGGCCGGTGACGACGCCGCGGTCGGTGGTCGACGACCATCCGGACGCGAGCGCTCTCGACGGAGACGCTCGCCGGCGGCGAGTGACCGAACGTCGCCTCGTACGCCGCCTCGCCCGTCGCGACGAGCGTCAGTCGGCCGTCGGCGCGGTTCGCGACGCGCCACTGGCCCGTCCGCGGCGTCGGGAGCGAGAACCGCCCGCCTGCGCTCGCGCCGAGGGCGGTGCCGTGCCGGACCGTCCAGTAGCCGGGGGCGGCCGCGACGGTTCCGAACCCGGCGGTCGGGTGCGAGGCGTTCGCGCCGCCGGCCGTCACACTTCGGGAGTCGTAGGCGACGACGCCGGAACTCCCGTACAGCGTCGTTCGCGTGGTGAGGTCGGGCGCGGCGATGACCGTCCGGTCGAGGTAGCGGCGGTTCGACCGGTCGACGGCGACGCGCCGGGCCGTCGCGCGGTCCTCCCCGGAGACGTCGAGGTGGCCACGTAGACGTGGTCGGACCGGTCGGTGTTCTCCAGAGCGACCGCGTACGCCGCCGTCGGGTCGTCCGGGAGCGGTTCGGGCGCGGTGTCCATCGGCCGCGTCTCGGTCACCCTGACCGCGCCCGCGCCGGCGACCAGCGAGACACAGAGCAGGGCCGCCACCGCGACGCGACGCGTCGGGAGGGCCGCGAGCGTCTCCGCGTCGGGCGTCGGCACCGGTCGCAGCGACGACGCGACGTGGATGCTGTAGACGAACTGCGTGAGGACCGTCCCCGCGATGAGCGTGAGGCCGCCGCCGACGAGGAGCAGTCGGAGGGGCGACCGGACGCCGCCGGTGTAGACGAGGGCCGTCAGCGCGGTGCCGGCGACGACGGCGGTGCCGACGGCGTGGGCCGCGAGGACGACG
>NZ_WPCD01000175.1:0-7807 GCF_009741955.1 Halogeometricum sp. CBA1124
CGGCGACGACGACGCCGTCGCGTTCGCCGCCGCACGTGTCGTTCGTCGCCCGGCTTCCGTCGGATGATCGTACTCGCTGTCGATACCGCCCGGCCCTCGCGGTCCCGTCGGCGAGTGCCGGCTCACGCTCCGCAGAGTCTCTTCGCGACATACCCACATTCGCAGACAGAACACCATAAATCAGACGATATCTTTGACGGGTCGTCAAAATATAATCGTTATACACGGATACTGTCCTCAAATCCGGTCGTCGCCGACCGGGAGAGCGGTCCGTCGACGCTCGGAGGCGACGGCCGCCCGTTCGGGCCGACGACGCGCGAACGGGCAGACTAAGACGCGGGGCGACGAACCGGCCGAGAGATGAAAGACGGAGAACTGGACTCGGTCGACAGATCCATCCTCTACTACCTCCAGCAGGACGCTCGACGAACGTCGTCCAGCGACATCGCCGCGGAACTCGACCTGTCCTCGAGTACGGTTCGGACTCGGCTCAACAAACTCGAAGAGAGCGGTATCATCCGGGGCTACCACGTCGACATCGACTACGACCTGGCCGGCTACCCGCTGTACACCAAGATAATCTGTACGGCGCCGGTGACGCGGCGCGGTACCCTCTCGAAGCAGGCGCGGGGCGTCGACGGCGTCACGGCCGTCCGAGAGATCATGACCGGGAAGCGAAACGTGTACGTGAACGCCATCGGCGAGAGCCACGACGACCTCAACCGAATCGCGGAGGAACTCGACGAACTCGGACTCGACATCGTGGACGAACAGATCATCAGAGACGAGTACGTCTGCCCGTACAGCGGTCTGCTCGAACGGGACGACGAGTCGGACGCCGCCGAGACGAGCGACTGAGGCGACGACCGCCCGAACCTCGCCGCCGTCGTCGTCCAGCGGTCGGACGCTGCTACCGGGCGGTCGACTCCGATTCCGACTGCGGTTCGCGGAACGCCGACAGCGCGTTCGCGTCCTCGCCGGCCCTGGAGAGGACGGTCACGATGTCGTCCGGTTGGACGACCGTGTCGCCGTGCGGCGTGAGTTCGCGGTCGCCGCGTTCGATGGCGATGACGAGCGTCTCTCCGTCCAGAATTCCCCGGTCCGCCGCGGCTTCGAGTGTGAGGTTGGCGATGGGTGCCTCGGACTGGACGGTGACTTCGACGACGCTCGCGGTCCCGGTGAGGCTGATGAAGTCGTTCGCCTCGGGTACCCGTTCGCCGTCGTCGGGGTCGAACGGGCCGTACGGGGCGAACAGTTCCTCTTCGACGAGGTCTTCGTCCTCGATGTGGATGCCGATGTCCGTGAGTCGCCGCGCGATGCGTCGGAGGTCGCTCGTGCTCTCGCCGACCGCGAGGACGTGGACGTTGCGACGGCCGGTCATCAGCGTGCGGACGTTGGTCACTCCCGGAATCGTCCGCGCCTCGTGCGCGATGGCCTCGCGTTCGGTGACGGGGACGTCGCAGAGGTAGAGGTTGGTGAGCTTCCCGCCGGCCAACTCGAAGTCGACCTGAGCGGTGTAGCCGCGGATTATCCCGGCGTCTTCGAGGTTGTGGATGCGGTTTCGGACGGTCGCGCCCGAGACGCCGGCCTCCGCCGCCAGCGTGCTGGCGGACGTGTTGCGCGCGTCGTCCATGAGCGCGTGGATGATTCGTCGGTCGATCTCGTCGAGTCGGTAGTCGGTGTTGTCGTGGGGCATGTCGGGTGGGACGGATTTTTCGATTTCCGAATCGAATACCGGCTATACTCACATAACGGTTTCTTGGCCGCCCCAAGTTTTCGATACGGAAGCGCCCCGTCACGCGACGGCCCGAGTCACTCAGAGGCGTCGGCCGGCGGATGCGGCCGACGGGATGGGCGTTCGGGCCGGGACGAGACGGCGTCGCCGCGTCTCGCCGTCCCCGTCGTCACAGAGCGCGCCCGGTCGACGCACACCGTTCGAGTTCCCGTGTAGTATCGATATAGAAAATTGAGGGCCACGAATTTTTTATATCGAAATCTGAGGCGGAGTGTTTATGCCATCTCACAACTTCGGGGCGCGTATGAACACGTGGACCACCGACGACGGCGTACCCGTCGGCGACGAGCCGAGACCCACCACACGACGAGACGCTCGGGGGCGGACACCCCCACGAGAGCCGGCAGCAACCGGGAACCGGACGGTTCAGTACCCGCTCTCGTCGCCGACTCCCGGAGGTGGCTGACAGGATGTCGCTTCTCGAACGCGTCGTCGTCCCCGTCGCAGACGAACGCGACGCCGTCGCGACCGTGACCGCGTTGTCGCGGCATCTGGACGACGTTCAGTCCGTCGTCGCGGTTCACGTCATCGAGAAGGGCGGCGGAGTGGCCGACAAAGCGCCCATGGCGAAGCGGAAGGCGGACGCGGCCGAGATACTCGCCGCCGTCGAATCACGACTCGGGGACGCGGTGACCGTCGAGACGCGCGTGGCGTTCGGGACGAACGTCGCCGACACCATCGTCGAGACTGCGCTCGACGCCGACGCGACGGCCATCGCCTTCTGCCCCCGCGGCGGGAACCGCCTCGTCCGGTTCCTCTCGGGCGACACCGCCGCCCGACTCGTGTCGGCCCCTGCACTCCCCGTCGTCTCGCTCACTGCGGGTCGTGACACCCGTTCGCCGCCGGACGCTCGAACGCGAGAGAGCGACACGGAGGTCAGCGAATGAGCGACGAGGAACTGGCGAAGGACCTCGGCCTCCTGTCGGCGCTGACCATCGGTATCGGGACGATGATCGGCGCGGGTATCTTCGTGTTGCCCGGCGTGGCAGCCAGCGCCGCCGGTCCCATCGTGGTCGTCTCGTTCGTCGTCGGCGGTCTCATCGCCTTGGTGAACGCGCTCTCGGTCTCCGAACTCGGGACGGCGATGCCGAAGGCGGGCGGGGGGTACTACTACGTCAACCGCGCCCTGGGTCCGCTGTTCGGCTCCATCGCGGGCCTCGGCGACTGGATGGGACTGGCGTTCGCGAGCGCGTTCTACAGCATCGGCTTCGGGCAGTACCTCGCCACGCTCGTCCCGATGCCGGACGTGCTGTTCCTCACGGACGTACAGGTCGGTGCGCTCGTCGCCGGCGCCGTCTTCGTCGGCGTCAACTACATCGGTGCCAAGGAGACCGGCGGCGTGCAGACGGTCATCGTCACCGTCCTGCTGGCGATTCTCGCCCTGTTCGCCGTCCAGGGTTGGCTGTCGTTCGACCTCGCGACGGTCCTCGGCGACGGCGGCGTCGCACCGCTCGGCTACGGCGCCATCCTCCCGGGGACGGCGCTGGTGTTCGTCTCGTTCCTCGGCTACGCGAAGATCGCGACCGTCGCCGAGGAACTGAAGAACCCCGGCCGGAACCTCCCGCTGGCGATCATCGGCAGCGTCGCCATCGTCACCGTCCTCTACGCGATTCTGGTGAGCATCATGCTCGGCGTCGTGCCGTGGACGGAACTCAGCCAGAGCGCGCCGCTCACGCAGGCGACGCAGGTCGCGTTCCCCGTCGGTCTCGCGGGAGTGGCGGTCACCATCGTGACGCTGGGCGCGTTGCTGGCGACCGCCTCCAGCGCGAACGCGTCCATCCTTGCGTCGGCTCGAATCAACTTCGCGATGGGCCGCGACCGCATCGTCACGAACTGGCTCAACGAGATCCACCCGAAGTACGCGACCCCGTACCGCTCTATCGTCGTCACGGGGGCGGTCATCGTCGTCTTCATCGCCGCGCTCGGGCGGGACATCGAGGTCCTCGCGAAGGCGGCGAGCGTCCTCCACCTCGTCGTCTACGCGCTCATGAACGCCGCGCTCATCGTCTTCAGGGAGACGGACCCGGAGTACGACCCGGCGTTCACCGTCCCGCTCTATCCGGCCACGCCGCTGGTCGGCATCGTGCTGTCGCTCGGACTGCTGGGGTTCGTCGGCGGACAGGAACTCCTCCTGTCGGGCCTCTTCGTCGTCGGTGCCGTCGTCTGGTACTTCGCCTACGCGCGCACGAACACGACCAGACAGGGACTGCTCGGCCAGTACGTCCTCGACCGGGACGGCGACCTGCCGTCCTCGGTCGTCGGTGCGGCGGCCACCGTCGCGCCGAACGGCTCGGGTCGCGAGGCGGACGCCCCGACGACCATGGTCGCACTCTCGAACCCCCGAACCGAGCGGTCGCTCGTCACCCTTGGCGCGGCACTCGCGAAACACGAGGGCGGGCGCGTCCTCGCGACGCACGTGATTCAGGTGCCGGACCAGACCTCGCTGGAGGCCGCCGCCGCCCAGCGCGACCGTATCTCGAAGACGTCCAAGCGGCTCGTGGCCGACGCGCGACGCGACGCGGAGCGGCTGGACGTGTCGGTCGAGACGCGGACGGTCCTCTCGCACGAGGGCCTCGGCGAAGTGTTCGACCTCGCTCGCGAACACGGCGTCGAGCGGTTGGTCATGGGTCACAGCGGGACGCGACTCGCCGGCGGGCGCGTCGAGGGTCCGCTCGACGAACTGACGCACGACCTCCCGTGTGACGTGCTCGTCCTCGACGAGCGCGGGTTCGACCCGAGCGAGATTCTCCTGCCGACCGCCGGCGGGCACTCCTCGGACCTCTCCGCGGACGTCGCGCGGGCGCTGCAGGAGACGAACGACGCGCGCGTCTCGGTGCTGCACGTGGCCGACGACCCGACGGCCGGCCGGGAGTTCCTCGAGCAGTGGGTCGACGACCACGGCCTCGAAGGGGCGGAACTGCTGGTCGAGACGGGCGACGTCGAGGACGCCATCGGGGACGCCGCGGCCGGCAAGTCGCTCGTCATCGTCGGGGCCACGGAGCGCGGCCTCGTGTCCCGCATAGTCGGCGGGTCGCTGACGCTGTCCGTCCTCGACGACCTCGACACGACCGTGTTGCTGGCCGAACGGCCGCACCCCCGGTCGATTCGACAGCGGCTCTTCCGCTGACACCGGGAGGGGCCGACGAATCTCCCGGAGCGCCGCACACGTCGTCGACAGTTCGTGAATCGCGGTCTCGATCACCACGCCGGGGCGCTGTCGAGCCCGTTCTTCTCCTCTCACAGTTTCGTATCGCAGCGGGTTTCAGAAGAGCCGAGTTACTCCCACGTTGGCTGCTCGACGTGCTGGTTCCAAAACGAGTCCTCGAGATACGCATCGTCGATGCCGGTTGCTCCCGACAGCCGAGCGACCTGCCCGACGGTCGCCCAGAGGAGTCGCCGTCCCGACAGGGGGACCGCCGCCATCGTCGTCTCGCCGGAGAGATCCGCCGCGACCGCGAGTGATTCCACCAGTCCCGGGCCGGGATAGTCGCCGTCCTCGTCGCGGCCGCGTTCGTGAGCTACCCCCCAGGCCGTGTAGAGCCCCTTCGCCGTTCGAAGAGAGGGAAGTTCGGCCTCGAACGCGACGACGTCGTCGGTATCGTTGCGGAACGTGTGCTCTCGCCCCGGTTCGACGGTCAGTGATTCTCCAGGACCGAGCCGAATCGAATCTCCCTCACGAACCACGGTGACCTCCCCCTCGATCGTCCTGAACGTCTCCGTCTTCGGGTGGTGGTGGACCGGAGGTTCGGGCGAGTCCGGGGACACCCACTGGACGAGGACTGGCCGATCGGTCTCCCCCGAGTCCGGACGCTCCAGCAGTGTCGCCCACGTCTTACTGGCCGGGTCGGACACGAGTGGGTGAGGCGACTGTCTCAGGAGGGCGGCCGCAGCACCGTCTGGATCCAGTTCGAGTGTCGGCCCGCCGACGGGGGTTCCGTCGACGAGCGGGCGACCAGTCGAGAGGGTTCCCTCCCCTCTCTCGTCGGTGCTCTGTCTTCGACTGTCGGACCGCGCCTCGGGTTCCATCGCTATTTCGCGTTACGACCGCTCGTGGAATGGAGGTTCTGTGAGGTATGCATGTGGGGTTTATCCGCGCCTCGGTCGATGGACGGGCCGTGAAACACCTCCGACTCACCGTCGACGTCGACGAGGACCACGCACCGGCGTTTTTCGAGCTGTTGGCCGATTCGCCTGACGTCTCGGAGGCTCGTTTGATCGATTGGAGCATGGCGGCGGACGAACGGTCGACGCTGTTGTACACCATCGAGGGCGACCCGACGACCTTCGCAGCGCGGGCGACCGAGACCGCCGGAATCGATTCGGTGGAACTGTCCGAGACGGTTCAGCGTCTGACCTACGTGTTGGTCGTGATGCGACCGCGAGAGACCCCCCTGTTCGCCGCCGTTCATCGAGCGAGCGAACAGACGGGCGTCGTCGTCCGCAAACCCATCGTCTACCGCGACGGGGCCATGTCTGCTCGCGTGGTCGGCGACGCTGCGGCACTCCAACGCGCGCTCGAAGCAGCACCCGATGGTGTCGAAGTACGGATCGACGAAATCGGCCGTCTCCAGAATCACGCCGACGATCCGGTGGCCTGGCTGAGCGACAGACAGCGCGAGGCAGTCGTCGTCGCACTCGAACTCGGCTACTACGAGCAGCCCCGCGGAGCGACTCACGAAGACGTCGCCGCCGAACTCGACTGTGCACCGTCGACGGCCAGCGACCATCTACAGAAGGCGGAAGCGAACATCGTCCGTGCCGTGATGGACGAGTTCGGCATCGACCCGTAAGCGCGTCTGCGACGGTGGAGTAGACCCGACCGACCATCCCCGTTCCGTCACGGAACGGAAGGGGGCGGTGGCCCGCTCCCGGAATCCTGTCGAACGCTCGTCTGTGAGGGGGGCACTCTCGAAGCCAAAAGTGGCGAATCAAGACGGTTCAGAGAACGTACCGTGCGGTCGTGTTCCCTGGGTACGGCGGAAGAATCGAAGTGGACTCGCCGGGAGCCTCGCGAGCGAGTGGGACTACGGCGAGTCGGTCGACTGGAGTGAACGAAGTGAACGGAAGGAGATGGACTCGCTGGGATTTGAACCCAGAGCCAGACGTGCTCGCTCGTTCCTCGCTGCGCGCGACTGGCAGGGTTTCAAATCCCGCTCGAACAGGCACGATTACACTCGGCACACGCGACTCGCTTCGCTCGTCGGTGATGCCGAGAGAAAGTAGTGGACTCGCCGGGATTTGAACCCGGGGCCTCTCCCATGCCAAGGGAGTGATCTACCACTGATCTACGAGCCCGCGAACGCATCCAATCGTTCCGCGGTGTCGGTATTAAGGCCTTCGACTCGGTTTTCTCACGGCCAGTGTCGCAACCCTTTTCACTCGGTCGGGGGTGGATACACACGGGAACAGCACGGCCGCAAATCTGACTCGCCGCCTCGGGCGGCTTGGGATTGCGGAAGTGCGCGACCACCGTGGTCGCCAGTCACGCCTTTCTGCGGTCTGTGCCGTTCCAATCTCTACCAATGGCACGAATGCACACCCGCCGCCGCGGCCAGTCCGGTTCGGACCGGCCCGTGGCAGACGAACCCCCGGAGTGGAGCGACGTCGACGCCGAGGACATCGAGTCCCGCGTCGTCGAACTCGCGGAGCAGGGCCACGAGCCCAGTCAGATCGGTCTGAAGCTCCGTGACGAGGGCGTCAAGGGGACGCCCGTCCCGGACGCAAACTGGCGACCGGGAAGAAAGTCACCACCATCCTCGAGGAGAACGACGCCGCGCCCGAACTGCCGGAGGACCTCCGGAACCTGATGGAGCGCGCCGTCCGACTCCGCGAGCACATGGAGGAGAACCCGCAGGACAAGCAGAACAAGCGGGCGCTCCAGAACACCGAGTCGAAGATTCGCCGTCTGGTGAACTACTACCGCGGCGACATCTTCGAGAAGGAGTCGTTCGCCACTTCGCCACGGTCATGCCCGACGGGACGCCGCACGTCACGCCGGTGTGGGTGGACCAC
>NZ_WPCD01000267.1:0-4283 GCF_009741955.1 Halogeometricum sp. CBA1124
TCGATTTCGACGAGGTGTTGCACGTCGGTGTTGGCGGCGACCAGTTTCGCGCCCTTGATTCCCTCTTCCTGCATGCGGTTGACGGTGTTCCCGCCCGCACCGCCGCAGCCGACCACGGTGATGTCCGTCTGCAGGTCCTGCAGAACGTCCTTCAGTTCGTCGTCGGTCATCGTTCCGCTGCGTCGCACCTGTTCGTCTTCGAGCCCGTCGACGGTCCTCCCATCCCCCGTCTCCTCGGCCTCGTCTATTGCTTCGTCGACGATCGAGTCCATTTATGAGCGTCCTTACCGAATGGAGCCTAATTATCTTTCCCCCTCACGTCGGACGTCTGTCCGACGTTCACGGGAGTCGCTACCTGTCTGCCGATTGACCCCAACCGGCGAGTTCGGCGCGCTCGCCCGCCCCGCCGACCGACTGCGTCCGGCGCGCCGCCGACTGGCTCCCGGCCGCGACTATATTTTGAACGCGACCGTCTCCTCGGAACGAACGTCCGCGGGAGTCACCTCGCGCCCCTCGACTTCGACGGACTGGCCCGCGGAGAGTTTCCCGAACGCGGGGCCCTCGGGGACGCCCAACTCGGCGGCCGCGGCGGCGTCGAACGACTGGCGGGTGGCACGACGGCGGTCCGTTCGCGCCGCACCTCGTCGTACTTCTCGCGGAGAATCGCGGCGAGGGCGTCGACCACGGCGTCGTACCGGTCCTCGTCGGCGACCGCCGCGCGACCCGACGCCTTCGTCCCGCCCTCTCTCGTCTCGTAGGCGACGGCGTTCGCGTGGACCGCCTCGCGGGCCGCGTCGAGGTCGATGCCCGCCGCCTCGACGAGCAAGTCGTCCGGCAGGGAGACGACCGCGTAGTCGTCCGCGTCGGCGTCGGCGCCGAGGCGAAGCCCCTCCTCGACGGGCGAGAGGTCGGCCTCCAGCGTCTCCAGTCGGTCCGCGGCGACGCCCTCGCTCTCGACGACCCACGTCTCGCTGACGACGCGGTAGCCGAGCGACGCCAGCGTCTCGACCAGTTCCGGTCGGTCGCCCTCGACGACGGCGTACTCGGCCGCCGACGCCTCGACGCGCGGCGGAGCACGTCGCGGTTCGCCGCGGGCGACCCCATCGCGTCGAGGGGCCAGTCGGCGCGACGTGGCCGACGGCCCAGTCCGTCTCGCGGACGATGCGCTCGAACCGCGGGGCGTAGTGGCCGCCGCCGAAGCCGACGAGGTGGCGGTCCCGGTCGGCGGCGACGCCCGAGAGGTCGAGGACGGCCCGGGCGACGGCGCGGGCCCCGTCGGGGTCCGCCCACGCCTCCTCGTCGCTCCCGAGTTCGACGAACATCGCGGGGGCGCCGACGTCCGTGGGGCCGTGGTGGGTGCACTCGATTCCCACCTCGTAGCCGTCCGGCGCGTGTCGGTCGAACGCCTCGACGACGGCCTTCTGGGCGTTCGGGCAGGCGCGGGCGAACGCGCCCGACTCGCCGCCGTACTCGGCGGGACCGAAGTTCCCGGTGAAGTGGGCGGTGAGGAGCGGTCCGGTGTCGCCGGAGTGTCTGGAGACGAACGCGACGAACGCCGGGGGCTCGGAGAACGCGTCGGCGACGCCGTCGAGTTCGAGGTGGAGCGCGTCGAACTCGCGGAGTTCGAACTCGCCGCGGCGGTAGTACGTCCCGCCCCCCGCCTCGTCGGGGCGCGACTCGTCGGTCAGTTCCTCCCACTCGCCGAGTTCCAGCAGTCGCTCGCCGATGTGGACCGATGCGCTGTCGGCGCGACTGACGACGACGGCAATCACGAGCGAGAGTGACCGGGCGACGGGCTAAAACGCGTCGAAGCCGGTCAGTCCGCCCGGCCGGGTTCGGGCGTCGGTTCGCCGCGGACGTTCCTGACAGTCAGGCGGGCCAGCCGACGCAGGTCCGTCCGCCGGCTGACGAGTAACCCGGTGCCGATGAGGAGGTAGAGCGCCGTGTAGCCGAGGAGGAGGTCGATGGAGTACTGCGTGGCGGTGGGCTCGGGCACCGTCTGGATGATAGCGAACTCGAACACCACCTGCGAGACGAACAGGACCAAGAGCGTCACGGCCTCGCGCACGTCGATGCGGAAGTCACGAGGACCGCCAGCGCGAAGAAGCTCTGCGCGGCGGTGAGCCATATCTCGGCCGACTGCTTGAAGTCGAACGGGAGCGCCCCGTAACGGCCGAGCGCGATGCTGTAGACGAGGACGAGCGTCCCGATGAGCAGCGTCCACTGGTTCAGCTTCGAGGAGATGAGGGCGTTGAACGCCGCGGTCGAACGCGCCTTGTTCACGAGGTAGGCCGTCACGATGAGTTCGGGACTCTCGGAGGCCAGCGGCGCGATCCACTGTATCATGAAGAACTCGGGGATGCCGAACTGCAGGCCGAGCGCCTCCAGCCCGTGCGCGAACGGTTCGACGGCGGTGATGATGAGGAACGCGGAGTAGGCGAACAGCGTCAGGACGACTGCGGTCCGGACGGCCCGGACTTCGCCTGGAAGTACGCGGGCACGCCCACCTGCTGGCCGTGTTCGTCCACGTCGCCGCGGACGATGATGCCGATGTAGGTGAAGTAGAGGCCGACGAGGACGACCATGTCGACCCAGTCGATGCCGCCGTTGAAAGGGACGAAGAACGCGTAGAGGGTGGCGACGAACAGGAACAGAATCTCCGTCGAGATGCTGGGGTCGAGTCTGACGGCGTCGCGGAGGTAGCCGTCGCGGTTCACGACGCTCGAGTCGTCGCGGCCCTGCGTGGCCTTGTAGATGGAGAACAGGGCGATGCCCGACCAGCCCAGTCCGATGAGGATGCGGTTCGCGCCTGTCATGTTGGCGACGGCGAGATTCGCCTTCGAGGGGTCGGACGCCGCCTGCCACGCGTAGAGGGCGTCCACCGCGTACTCGGGGGCGACGGCGAGGACGGCGAGGACGGCGAGTGCGAACGCGCGGGGGACGTCTTTCTCCGCCGTCTCTGCTCCCCACGCGAGGAGGAACGATGCGCCGAGGACCGCCAGCCCGCTTATCGCGACGGTCCCGAGGTGGGAGAGCCCCGACACGGTGCCGGTCGCCCACGTGAAGACCCACGGGAGCGACAGCACCACCGCCACGGCGACGGCGGTGAGCGGATGGCTGAGACGTGAACTCATCGTCCGTGGTACGAGGCCCACCACGCCTATCTCTTGTGCTTTCGGCGCTCCCCGCCGGGGCGGGTCACAGGAGCAGCGAGAAGAAGGCGAGGTAGCCGACGACGAGGACGGCGCCGTCGGCGCGCGAGACGGTCCGCCCGTACGCCATCAGGCGACGCCGACGACGGTGAACGCGACGAGGGCGGGGAAGTCGAACGCGAGCGTCTCGACGGGGACGCCGACGGGGACGAGCACCGAGAGGACGCCGAGGACGGCGAGGACGTTGTAGATGTTCGACCCGACGACGTTGCCGATGCTGAACTGCGACTCGCCCTTGACGGCGCTGACGATGCTGGCGGCGAGTTCCGGGAGCGACGTCCCGAAGGCGAGGACGGTGAGGCCGACGAACCGTTCGTCGAAGCCGTACGCCTGGAGGACGCTCTGTCCGCCCTGGATGAGCCAGCGCGACCCGACTAGGAGGAGGACGAGGCCCGCGAGGAGGAGTGCCACGTCCCGCGCGCTCACGGTGTTGACGCCGTCGACGTCCACCTCCTCGACGGGTATCGCGTCGGGTCTGCTCGCCCGGATGCGGTAGAGCAGGTAGCCGGTGAAGACGGCGAGCACCGCGAGGAGGACGACGCCGTCGAACGCGCCGAGTCGGCCGTCCATCCCGAGGAGGACGAGGAGCGCGGCCGCCGCGACCATGAACGGGACGTGCCGGACGAGGACGCCCTCGTCGACGTCGAGCGGCCTGACGAGCGCGGAGATGCCGAGGACGAGACCGATGTTCGCGATGTTGGACCCGACGATGGCGCCGATGCCGAGGTCCGTCGAGTAGGAGAATCCGCTGAGGAGGGCGACGGCCAGTTCGGGGGCCGTCGTGGCGAAGGCGACGACGGTGACGCCGACGACGGCCGCGCGGACGCCGAAGCCGATGGCGAGTCGGGAGGCGGCGCGCACCAGCAGTTCCGCCCCGACGTACAGTGCGACGACACCGAGGAGGAGCAGAACCGTGTCGACGGAGAGGAGGACGGACGAGGCCATTGTTCGGAGTCGCACGGAGGTGACACGGGAGAAAAAGTCCGCCGGTCCGCGCCCGGTTCGTCAACTCGTCGCACGGTCTCCCCGCGGCGCGTCGCATCCGCGCGACGAACCGACCGTCCTCGGTGC
>NZ_WPCD01000280.1:0-3664 GCF_009741955.1 Halogeometricum sp. CBA1124
GCGTTCTCCTCGTAGGAGTCGGTGGTCGACGGTCTGGGGCGGTGAGTGGGGTACGCGGACGGAGTTGGCCCGTCGGCGTCGGGCCGTCGCCCTCCGTCGCGTTCGCGGCGGCGCGCAGGGCGACGGCGGCGGCGAGGTTGCCGCCGGCGCTCGTCCCCCCGACGGCGACGTTCCCGCTCCCGCCGAGCGACGCCGCGAACTCGCACGTCCACTCGAACGCGGCGAAGGCGTCGTCCAGCGGTTCGGGGAACGGATGCTCGGGCGCGAGTCGGTAGTCGACGCTCACGACGAGGCGACCCGACCGGGCGGCGAGGCGACGACAGATTTCGTCCACCGAGTCCAGCGTCCCCAGCACCCAGCCGCCGCCGTGGTAGAACACCAGCACGTCGCGCGTCTCCGCGGGCGCGGGGTGGTACGTCCGGACCGGAATCGCCCCGTGCGGGCCGGGAACCGAGAGGTCTCGGACGTGTTCGACGTCCGGCGGGTCCGCGGGCGCGAACGCCTCGTCCTCGACGCGGCGCGCGCTCTCGACGGAGAGGGAGTGCCACGGGGGGAGTCCCTCGCGTTCGAACGCCGCCACCACGTCCGCCACGTCGGAGTCCAGTTCGGGGGCACGTCGGTCCATAGTGGGTGCCCGCGGCGGACGACCAAAAAGCGGCGGGCTGGCGGTGTTGGACGCTTCGACGCCGGGGCGAGGAGAGTCCGACGGCGCGGCGAGGCGAACCGCTTTGTGGCCCGCGGCGGAGGTGTGGATATGGACGACTCACGCGACGACGCGGCCCCCGAATCGAGCGCCGGCCGCCCGCCGACGCTGACCGAGGCCCGCGAACGCGACGCCGACGACCCGCTGGCGACGCTCCGCGAGCGCTTCTTCGTCCCGGACGGCGAGTTGTACATGGACGGCAACTCGCTCGGACTCTGCGCCGCGGACGCGGCGGCCGCGCTGGAGGAGGCGGTCGAACAGTGGCAGACGCTCGCCATCCGCGGGTGGACCGACGCCGACCCCGACTGGTTCACGTACGGCGAACGCCTTGGCGACCGACTGGCTGGCCTCGTCGGCGCCGACCCCGCGGAAGTCGTCGTGGGCAACTCCACGACGGTGAACATCCACACCCTCGTCGGGACGTTCTACGACCCCGACCGGGGCACGGAGATTCTCGTCAACGACCTCGACTTCCCGACGGACCACTACGCCATCCGCGCGCAACTCCGGCAGGCCGGCCGCGACCCCGAGGAGGCCCTCCGCGTGGTCGAGAGTCGCGACGGCCGAACCGTCGACGAGGACGATATCGTCGCCGCAATCGACGACGACGTGGGGATGGTGTTCATGCCCTCGGTCCTCTACCGGAGCGGGCAACTGCTGGACGTGGAGCGAATCACCGAGGCGGCGCACGACGCCGGCGCACTCGCCGGGTTCGACCTCGCGCACTCCGTCGGCGTCGTCCCGCACCGCCTCTCGGACGCCGGCGTCGACTTCGCCGTCTGGTGTCACTACAAGTACCTCAACGCCGGCCCCGGCGCCCCCGCCGGCCTGTACGTGAACGAACGCCACTTCGGCGTCACGCCGGCGCTCGCGGGGTGGTGGGGCCACGAGAAGGAGACGCAGTTCGAGATGCGCCACACGTACACGCCCGCGCCGTCGGCGGGCGCGTTCCAGATAGGCACGCCGCCGATTCTCGCCGCCGCGCCGTTGGACGGCGCTCTCGACGTGACAGAAGACGCCGGTATCGAGGCGCTCAGGGAGAAGTCCGTCGCGCTCACCGACTTCCTCGTCGCCCTCGTGGACGACCGACTCCCCGACTGCGAGGTGGGGACACCGCGGGAGGCGGCGCGACGCGGCGGCCACGTCGCCGTCGAACACCCCGAGGCCTACCGCATCTCGGAGGCGTTGAAGGCCCGCGGCGTCGTCGTGGACTTCCGCACGCCGAACGTCGTCCGCGTCTGCCCGTCGCCGTACTACGTCGGCTTCGAGGACGTCTACCGCGTCGTCGAACACCTCGAAGCGATTCTCGACGACCGGGAGTACGAGCGGTTCGAGACGCGCGGTGGCGGCGTGACGTAGCGCCGCGCGTTCGGCGTCCCCCGGCCGAGACGGCCGCCGTCAGCAGTACCCGGAGGGGTCCAGTACGTCCCGAGACACGCCCGTCAGGCGCACGCCGGACTCGGAGACGACGTAGGTCGTCTCGGTACTGGCGCCGTCGAGCGATTCGTCCGGGGTGCCGTCGCCGTCGCAGTCGAGTTCGAGGCTGTACCCGACGGAGACGCGAACGACGACGCCGCTCTCGTTTCGCTCTACCACCTCGGACTCGGCCGGTCTGAGGATACCGAAGCCGAGGCCGCCGACCGCCTCGTACTCGCTCAGGTGACGTTCGATTCGAGACTGCTCGGCCTCGATGGCCCGTTCCCCGGCGTCGTCGGCCGAAATCGTCGCCGTCGACGTGGGCGTCGCCGTCGGCGTCGGTGTGGGAGTCGCCGGTGGCGTCGCAGACGGTGTCGGAGACGACGACGACTCGCCGACGCCGCCGAGACACCCCGCGAGGACGAGGAGCACACAGACGAGTAGCAGGGGCCGTGTTCGTGTCACTACGCTGTACGGAAACGGGGCGCAGTATAGTTTTTCTGCACCGCCGCCGCTACCAGTCGATGACCTCTCGGTCGCGCCAGAAGTGCCCCGACGGCGAGTCCGGTTCGAAGCGACAGAGGTAGACGGGCGTCTCTGCGCCCCGTTCGACCGACCGGTCGGCCTCTTCGCCGCCCATGTCGGTCCGGACCCACCCCGGACAGACCGAGTTCGCGAGGAGTCCGTCGTCGCCGTACTCGCCGTCCAGATACTTTGTGAGGCCGTTCAGACCGGTCTTCGAGACGCGGTAGGAGGGGGACCCGCCCGACTGGTCCTCGTTCAGTGCGCCCATCCCGGAGGAGACGTTGACGACGCGGCCGCCCTCGTCCTGCACGAGGAGAGGGACGGCGTGCTTGCAGAGGAGCATCGGCCCGCGGAGGTTCGTCGCCAGCGTTCGGTCGAGGTCCTTGACCGACTCGGCGACGATGTCACCGTCGCCGCCGCCGACGGCGGCGTGTTGACGAGGATGTCCAATCGGCCCGCACTCGCGAAGATGTCGTCCACCGCGTCGGATATCTCGCCCTCCTGCGTCACGTCGACGAGGAGGTGCTCCCACTCGTCCGGTATCTCGTGGGTCATGCTGCGCGTGGCGGCGAACACCGTCGCCCCCAGGTCGTGCAACTGTTCGGCTATCTCGCGGCCGATGCCGCGGTTCGCGCCCGTCACGAGGGCGACTTGTCCCGAAAGCGAGTCGTACAGGTCGGGTTCCGCAACGTCCTCGGTCATCGGTCGGGGGGAAGCACCGACGCCGCAAGGGGGTTGCGTTCTCGGCCCGCGGTCAGTCGGTCCGAGTCAGGGACAGGCGGTCGAACGTCTCCCCCGTCCAGCGGTAGGCGTTCAGTCGGCCGTCCGGGTTGCAGAGGAGGTAGACGTACCCCGGCCACGTCGCCCGCCGCTCGTCAGTTCGACTCGGAACCGGGTCGCTCTCGGGGTGACTGTGATAGAAGCCGACCACGTCCAGTCCCGTCGATTCGAGGCGGTCGATGGTCGCGACGGTTCCCGCGGGGTCGAGTTCGTACTCGCGCCGGGGGGTCGTCGGCGACG
>NZ_WPCD01000282.1:0-3439 GCF_009741955.1 Halogeometricum sp. CBA1124
GTCGGCGTCGACGGCGACGACGCCTCCCCGCGACGTCGTCGAACGAGACGTCCGACAGCGCGGCGAGCGCGCGTAAATCTGCGTTACCCATTGCCCTCGCTTGGACCGCCAGTCGCATTAACGGTTGTCGTCCCGCCGACTCCGGACTCCGAATCGGCGGCCGCGCCGCGCGTTCCGAGGCGCTTCGCTGCGGTGGTCGCTCGGTCGGCTACGAGTCCCGCGCGAAGTCGTCCGCGTGGTCTTCGACGAACGCCCGCATCCGCCGCGGGCGTCGCCCGAGGAGCCGTCGGCAGTCGTCGGTCACGCGGTCGGCCAATCCGAGTCGTGCGGTGGTGTAGATGCCGCACATGAGGACGACGAAACCGAGCGGCGTTCCGCGCCGGCGCATCCGCCTCGCGAACGCCAACAGGGAAGGGTTCGGATACGTGATGGGTCGACCCAGAACGTCGCTGAAGACGGCGGCGACCTGCTCGTAGTCCAGCGCTTCGGGCCCGGTGAGGTCGTAGGCCCGGTCGGCGTGGCCGGACTCGGTCAGGACGACTGCCGCCGCCTCGCCGACGTCCCGTGCGTCCACGAAACTGGTCTCTCCCCGGCCGGCCGGCACGAATATCTCGTCGCGTTCGACGACGTCCGCCCGGTGGACTTCGAGGAGGTTCTGCACGAAGAAGGACGCTCGCAAGAACGTGTAGTCGACGCCCGTCGCCGCGATTCGCTTCTCGATTCTGTGGTGCGGGACGAGGACGTTCTTCTCGGCGCCGAGCGTCGAGAGGTAGGCGACGTGGCCGACGCCGACGCGCCCGGCGGCGTCGACGAACGCCTTCACGTCCGCTTCGTCCACGGCCGGCGGCCGCATGACGAAGACGCCGTCGGCGTCCGCCAGCGCTTCCCCCCACGTCTCGGGCTTCGCGAAGTCGAACTCGACCGCGGCCCCGGCGGCCGCGAGTTCGTCCGGGACCGACTCGGGGTCGCGAACCGCGCTCCTGACGGTGACCGCCCGGTCCGACAGCGCGGCGACCACGTGCCGTCCGACGGTCCCGGTCGCGCCGGTGACCAGTACGACCGCCGTCACGGGTTCCTCCGGGAGCCGAGGACGACTGCGAGCCCGCTCCGAACCGCGACGGAGGGACGGTCGAGGTCGGTGCGCTGGCCGCTCATCGGTCGTCCGCGACCTTCGGCATCTCGTGGACGTACAGGTCCTCTTCGAGGCAGTCGAGGACGAAGTCGGCGACGTTCGCCCGCGCGGCGGCGGCGCGCACGCCGAGCGAGAGGTCCGTCCCGTGTCGGAACTGACCCGTGTGAGCGCCCTCGGTGAGTCGCGGCCCGCGAACGACCGTCCAGCGCGTGTCGCTCGCCCGCACCATCTCGACGTGCTCCTTTGCGTCGTCGAGGACCGACCTCGCCATCAGTTTCAGCAGCGCGCCCATCGTCCGCCCGCCGAGACTGACCGACTCGCCCTCCTCGCGGACGCCCGCCCCGACCAGCGTCACGAACCGGTCGACGCCGTGTTCGTCCATCGCGGCGACGACGTGTCGGCCGGCCTCCGTCAGGAGGTCGTCCGGCCCCGAAGACGTCTGTCCGAGGACGCTGACGACGGCGTCGACGGGGTCGCCGTCGCCGGCGAGAGCGTGGCCGACGCCCTCCCCGGTGTAGGCGTCGCCCGCGACGACGGTGACCCGGTCGTCGGTCCGGACCGCCGACGGCAGTTTCGCCTCGTCTCGGACGAAGGCGACCACCTCGTGGCCGCGTTCGAGCGCCTGTTCGACGAGGGGGACGCCGGTTCGACCGGTCGCGCCGATTACTGCGATTCGCATACGTGAGACAGGGCCTCTGACGAGATATACTTACAACTTCGAAGTTTCGAAGTATCGGGCCCTGTGCTGGCTGAGACCCAAAGATACAAATCGGCAAGTGACTACGATACGCTGTCCATGACTGGAACGAGCGACCCGCCGGACGTGCCCGATTTGAGCGCCGGACTGTCGCGTGAGGAGGCCACCGCGCTCCGCGAATCGTTCGCTCCCGACGAACAGGAGCGCATCCGGCGAACGGTCGCGGACCTCCTCGACCTCCTCGGCAAGACCCACACGATGGCGGTTCTGAGCGCGTTCGCGTTCGCCGAGGGGTCGCTCCGGTTCACCGACCTGGAGACCGAACTCGACATCGCGCCGAACACGCTCTCGACGCGATTGCGAGAACTGACGGACGCCGGATTGCTCGACCGCGAGGCCTACGACGAGGTCCCGCCCCGCGTGGAGTACACGCCGACGGCGAAGGCGGAGTCGCTGTTTCCCGTGTTCGCGCACCTCCACCACTGGGCCATCGAGCACGAACTCTGACGTCGATTCTCGCCGTCCCGTCCCGACGCCGAATCGAGGGGTCGTCTCACGGCGTATCCGAGAGTGAACGGCCGTCACCGGCCGAGAGCGGGGCGGTCGGTCGCGCCGCCGCGACGAGGGTCGGCGGCGTCGCCCCCGCCCGCGAGTCGAGGAACGAGGACTCGGGGTCGCCGAGGTCGCGGTCGCGGTACCGGTCGAGTCCCGCCCGGTAGGTCGCCGTGTGTCGCGTCGCCGGGGCGTCGGCCGGCCGTTCGAGGACGAGTTCGGCCAGCCCCGTCGTCTCACCGGTCCAGGCGAACCCGGCCTTGTGGAGGGCCTCGTAGGCGAACGGGTTGTTGACGGCTATCTTCAGCGTCTCGTAGCCCGCGCCGCGGGCCGCCCTCGCGAGGAACGCGCAGAGTCGCGGACCGAGCGTCTCGCCCTTCCGGTCGGCGCGGACGGTGACGTAGCGAATCCACAGCGTCGAGGCGTCGGTCCGGTCGGCGTTGAACGCGACGGCGGCGACGACGCCGGTGTCGTACTCCGTCGAGGGGACCGACCGCGTGTCCCACCGGTCCACGACGACGGCCTTGCCCGTGTTCGACATGACGAACTTCCCGGCGTAGGCGAACCGCCGGTAGTCCAGACGGAGCGTCGGCCCCTCGTCAGGCCAGCCGAGGAGGACGAACTGCATGGTCGAACGTCGACGGCTGGTGGGTTGAGTCCGTCGGTTCTTCACCCTCGACGCCGTAGCCCGGGTATGTCGAGACTCCACGGTCCCGGTGACGTGCGCTTCTTCGACCGCATCGCCGGGCTCTACGACCTCGCGATGCCCTCGGCGGACGCCGAATCGCTCCGCGCGGGACTCGCGTTCGCCCACCGACCGGTCGAACGGGTGCTGGACGTGGCCGGGGGCACCGGTCGCGCCGCGCGCGCACTCGCCGGCGAGGGCCTCGACCCGGTGGTCGTCGACTTCTCGCGGGGGATGCTCGACGCGCGCGGGCCGACGGGTTCGGCGCCGTCCACGCCGACGCGCGGACGCTCCCCCTCCGCGACGACAGCGTGGACGCCGTCGTCGTCGTGGACGCCCTGCACCACCTCCCGGACCCCGCGGTGGCGGTGGG
>NZ_WPCD01000334.1:0-1996 GCF_009741955.1 Halogeometricum sp. CBA1124
CGAACGCGTCGCGTCGACGCTGGCGGGGCACGAGGACCTGCGGGCGGAGTACCGCGAGCGGTTCGACCTGGACGGCATGGTCGTCTTCGCCGTCGGCAACGTGTTCGAGCGCAAGGGACTCACGACGTTCTGCGAGGTGGCGTCCGACACCGACTACGACTTCGCGTGGTTCGGCCCGTACGACACGGGGCCGCACGCCTCCAAGACGGTGAAGCGGTGGGTGTCGAACCCGCCGGCGAACGTCACTTTCACCGGGTGGATAGACGACATTCGGGGCGCGTTCGGCGCGGGCGACGTCTACCTGTTCCCCACGAAGAACGAGAATCAGGGCATCGCCGTGCTGGAGGCGATGGCGTGCGGGAAGGCCGTCGTCCTGCGGGATATCCCCGTCTTCGAGGAGTTCTACACCCACGGGCACGACTGCCTGAAGTGCGAGACGCGCGCGGAGTTCCGCCGCGCGCTCGACTTGCTCGCGCGGGACCCCGACCTGCGCCGTCGCCTCGGCGAGAACGCGCGCGAGACGGCCGCCGAACACAGTCTGGACCGCGTCGGCGAACGACTCGTCGCGGCGTACGAGGCCCTCCTCGACGGGCGCGTTCCCGAATGACGGGGCGACGACGAGTCAGCACGGTTTATCAGGCCGGCCCGCACATCGAGGAACGAATGCAGTCGGTCGCGGCGTTCACGGACACGTACCTGCCAACCGTCAACGGCGTCTCCTACACCGTTCAGACGTGGCGCGACCACTGGCGAGAACGCGACGGGCGGATGGACGTGGTGTACCCCGGGACCGACGAGTACGTCCCCGACGAGGGCGAGTACCCCGTCAGGAGCGTCTCGTTCCCGTTCTACGACGGCTTCCGCCTCGGCGTGCCGCGCGTCCCGAGTCGCGTCGAGGACGTGGACGTCGTCCACGCGCACACGCCGTTCGCCCTCGGCCTCTCCGGTCTCCGTCTCGCCCGACGGCGGGACCTCCCGTTCGTCGCCTCCTACCACACGCCGACGGGGGAGTACGCCGACTACCTCACCTCCCGCGACTCCTTCGAACGGCGAATCGAGTCGCTGTCGGAGCGGTACGAGCGCTGGTTCTTCGGCCGCGCCGACGCCGTCCTCTGTCCCAGCAGGGACACCCGCGACCACCTCCGCGACGAGGTGGGCGTCGACACCGAGGTTGTCGTCCTCTCGAACGGCATCGACACCGACCGGTTCGCGCCCGCCGCGCCGGCGCCGTCGCGGCGTTCCGTGACCGCTACGACCTGCCGGACGGCCCGCTGGTCGGCTACACCGGCCGGCACGGGTTCGAGAAGAACCTCTCGGAGTTCGTCCGCGCCGCCGAGGGACTGGACGCGACGGTGGTCTTCGGCGGCGACGGTCCGGCGCGCGAGGAGTTGGAGTCGCTGGCGACGGACCTGGGCGTCGAGGCGCACTTCCTCGGCTTCCTCCCGCGGGAGGAACTGCCGGCGTTCTACTCGGCGCTGGACGCCTTCGTGTTCCCGAGTCCCGTCGAGACGCAGGGGCTGGTCGCCCTCGAAGCGAACGCCTGCGGCACTCCGGTCGTCGGCGTGGACGAGGGCGCTCTCTCGGACACCGTCGACGACGGCGTGACGGGCTATCACTACCCGCTGGGTGACGTGGCGGCCTGCCGGGCGGCCGTCGAACGCGTCCTCGACGAACGAGAGACGCTCTCGGCGTCGTGTCTCGACCGCCGCGACGCGGTGAGCGTCGAACACGCCGTCGACGAACTCGCGTCGCTGTACGACCGCGTGTGTTCGGAGAAAGGGTACTGAGTCGACTGCTCGCGGCGTCGAGACGCCGGTGCCGGCTACCGCGGCCGGTTCCTCAGTCGTCCAGGTCCTCGACGGCCTGCGCGATGCGCTGGAGTTGGCGCGTGGCGTCGCGCACCTCGTCGCGGAGTTGACGGACCTCGCGGACGAGTTCCTCGTTGCCCGCGGACTCGGACTCGCCGCGGCCGGTGCCGGGCGGGCCGCCGGGGCCG
>NZ_WPCD01000145.1:0-9479 GCF_009741955.1 Halogeometricum sp. CBA1124
CCTTCTCCAGGTCGAAGTTCCCCTTGAACGGGGTGGTCGGCGTCGGGGTCGGTCGCGAGTTCGTGCGGACAGTCCACGGGGTCGGCCCCCTGGTTGGCGACGTGGGCGCGCGTCGTGTCGAAGTGGGCGTTGTTCGCGACCACGTCGCCCTCCTCGACGAGGCGCCGTAGACGACGTTCTCCGCGCCGCGGCCCTGATGCGTGGGGACGACGTGGTCGAACCCCATCACGTCGCGGACGGCCTTGCGGAGTTCGTCGAAAACTTCGCTGCCGGCGTAGGCCTCGTCGCCGCGCATCATCGCGGCCCACTGGTCGGCGCTCATCGTGCCGGTACCGGAGTCCGTCAGGAGGTCGACGTAGACGTCTTCGGCGTCGAGATTGACGCGTTGTACCCCGCCGCCTCGAGTGCCGCCTCGCGGTCCTCGCGCGAGGGAGGTGGATGGGTTCGACCATCTTCGCCTTGTAGGAGCGCATGGAGGCACGGACGCCGGCCGGCGTGAAGGTCGTTCCCGACGATAATCGGGAGCGGACGGCCAGTTCGGGGGAACGATGCACGAACTCGTCCGTCGTCGTCCGAAGCCGACGACCGACGGGGGAAGGCGACAGTTGTGAAATCTCAGTTTCAATAGAACAAATGAGATAGTGTTTTGTGCGGGCGGGGGCTGGCACCCGTATGGCGACCCAACGAACGGACGGCGAGGCGGTGTCGCTACGGGAGTCGTTCACGGAGATGAGCGAGATATTGATGCCGAACGACACGAACAACCTCGGACGCGCCCTCGGCGGGACGGTGCTCCACTGGATGGACATCTGTGGGGCCATCGCCGCCCGTCGGTTCTCGAAGCGACAGGTCGTCACGGCGTCGATGGACCACGTCGACTTCCTCGCGCCGATCGAACTCGGCGACGTCGTCACCGTCACGGGCTACGTGTTCGACACCGGGCGGACGAGTATGGACGTGCACGTGGCCGTTCGGGCGGAACGGCCGAGCGACGGCGTGCGGCGTGAGACGGCGAGTTCGTTCTTCAGTTTCGTCGCCCTCGACGAGACGGAGTCGCCCGCCGCCGTCCCGACGCTTCGGTGTCCGTCGGCGTCACAGACAGGGCTCCGGGACGAGGCGCTCGAACGCCGGAACCGTCGCCGCGCGGAACTGGCCGACGAACTCGGCGGGGAGTGACCGGGAACGGGCGGCGGGCGTCGAGAACGATGCAGACGGCGGCGCGAACGGCGCTCAGAACTCCTGTTGGACGATCTTCAGCGTCTCCTCGCGGTCGTCCCACGCGACGAAGATGGCGACGGAGGTGGCGGAGGTGATGACGTCGTGGATGTTGATTCCCGCCTCCGAGACGGGTTGGACGATGTCGAGCATGACGCCGGGCCGGTTCGGCAGTTCGCCACCCGTGACGCGAATGACCGCGATGTCGTCGTCGACGGTGACCGACGAGAGCGACGGTTCGTCCACGACCTTCTCGTGCAGGAGGTTCTCGGCCTCCTCCGCGAGGTCCTCGCCGACGTAGAACGTCACCGAGTCCATGCCGGAGGCGACGGCGTCGACGTTCACGTCGTGTTCGCGGAGCGCCTGCGAGAGGTCCGCGAGGATGCCCGGCCGGTTTCGGATGGAGCGACCGGCGACGGTGACGCAGGCGAGGGGGTTCTCCTGCATGTCGATGAGGTTCTGAAACTCGCCCTCGATGAGGGTGCCGCCGGTCAGGAGGTCACCGTGCTGGTAGTGGACGACTCGGACGGCCAGGTCGTCGTCCTTGTACGAGAGCGCGGAGGGGGCGACGACTTCGGCCCCGCGGAACGAGAGGTTCCGGAGTTCGTCGACGGTGATGCGACCGACGTTCCGCGCGCCCTCGACCACGTGGGGGTCGCCGGTCATGACGCCCTCGACGTCGGTGACGATGACGACTTCGTCGGCGTCCATGTAGCGACCGAGCATGACGGCCGTCGTGTCGGACCCGCCGCGGCCGAGCGTGGTTATCTCGCCGTCGTGGTTCTGCGCGAGAAAGCCCGTGACGACGGGGACTACGCCGTCGAGTCCGGCGGCGAGTTCGGCGGCGCGTCGCTTCGTCTCCTCGACGTCGACTTCGCCGACGTCGTCCGTGATGACCGGCCACGCCTCGGAGCCGGGTTCGACGAACAGCGCGTTCACGCCGCGGGCGGCCAGCGCCGCCTTCAGCATCCGGACGCTCGTCCGTTCGCCCATCGAGACGATTTCGGCGCGGTCGCGGTCGTCAGCCTCGAACTGTATCTCGTCCAGCAGGTCGTCCGTCGTGTTCCCCATCGCGGAGGCGACGACGGCTATCTCGTGTCCCTGTTCGACCGCGGCGGCGATGGAGTCCGCCGCGCGGTTGATGCGGTCACCGCTGCCGAGGGAGGTCCCCCCGAACTTCGCGACTACTCGCACGGTCGTTCCTCCGGTCGATTCGGGCAGCGAGACTGGTGCGTAGGCATTGCCGGGGGTAGCGCAGGACCGCGTATAACTGTGTCTCCCCCTTCAACCGTTGCCGACGCCGACAGTCCGGAGGTCGTGAAGCAGTCGGGTCGAACACGGCCGACTGCGCTGGAACCGACCGTCCGAGAGTTGTCTTTATCCGTGCAGGGTGGTAACGCACGGTATGGACGCGGAGGTACGTGACGCCCTGGAAACCGACGCCGAATCGTTGGCCGCCATCGCCGACGTTCCGACAGACGTGATGCGAAACGTCGTCCACGACCGCACGGTCCGCGTCGCGGAACGACACCGCGAGACGACGGACCCGAACACCGACGCCGACTCGGCCGACGCGGAACTGCTCGGCTTCGTCGCCTTCGACGTGCGCGGCGGGACGGTCCACGTGACCCAGATCGGCGGGTCGGCCGAGGCGGTCGAACGACTCCTCGGCGAACCCGTCCGGTTCGCCTCGAACGAACGGTTCGACGTGGAGTTTCTCGCTCCGATGTCGGAGACGGAGGTTCAGGAGGCCGCCGAACGCGCCGGCTTCGACCGAGTCGGCGACGGTCCTCGGTTTCTGGGCGAGGAGACGGTGAAGTTCCGGATGGACCCCTGACCGGCGACGGAGACGCGGTCGGCGTCGCGCGAACGGGCCTCGGGAGAACTTGCGGACGGTCAGGAGAACGTTCAGATGGTCAGGAGAACTTGCGGACGGTCATGTCTAAGGTGTCGAGGTCCACGATGGGGGCGTAGCCCGAGTCGGGGTCGATGTTGACGGACTTCTGGAAGTCGGTCTGCGCCTGCCAGCACCCGGAGTTGACGGCGAGGACGTTGTGGTACTTCCCCCAGCCGAGTTTGTGGACGTGACCGGTGTGGAAGATGTCGGGCACCTCCTCCATGACGAGGTAGTCCTGCTTCTCGGGTGCGAGACGAGTGTGACCGCCGTACTGCGGGGCGACGTGCCGCTTCTTCAGCAGTTGGTACATCGCCTTGTGCGGGTCGTCGTAACTCGCCGACTCGGCGGGGAGTTCGGCGATGACCTCGTCCAGGGAGACGCCGTGGTACATCAGCACGTTCACCCCTTCGAGGGTGACGGTGGAGGGGTTGCTGGTGATGCGCGCGTCGTGGACATCCATGATGTCGCGGAGTTCCTCGTCGAAACCGGGTTGGGGTTCCGCCAGTCGCACCGCGTCGTGGTTCCCCGGAATCATCACTATCTCGATGTCGCCCGGCACCTCCTTGAGGTGTTCCGAGAACTGCTCGTACTGGTCGTAGATGTCGACGATGTCCAACTCCTCGTCCTGATTCGGGTAGACGCCGACGCCCTCGACCATGTCGCCGGCGACGAGGAGGTACTCGACGCGTTCGGCCTCCTCGGTGTGGAGCCAGTCTGCGAAGCGGTGCCACGCGTCCGCCATGAACTCCTGGCTGCCGACGTGGACGTCCGAGATGAGGGCGGCCTGCACGTGTCTGTCCGCCGTGTTCGGCCGGTACGTCCGCGGCACGTCGGGCCAGTGCATCGAGTCGACGAACATGATGCCCGCGTCGTCCGATAGCGTTCCCTCGACGGCGATGCACTCGTCCATCAGGAGTTCGTCCACGCCGGCGGCGAAGTCGCGGTCCTTCATCACGAGACAGGGGAACGTCCCCGTCGTGTCCTCCAGTTCGACCAGCCAGTGACCGCTGGCGGTCGACCGGATGTCGTTGACGAGTCCGACCATCGCGGCGTCGCTCCCGCCGGACATCGACTGGATGGCCTCGGCCGGCCGGTGGTTCACCCGGCCGCGGAGTTGCCGCGAGAGTTTCTCGTAGCGGTCCTTGAACACCTTCACGAAGTCGGCGTACTCGCCGGTCCCGGTACTCTGTCCGGTCATGTCGCCCGTGATGGACAGCGACCGGAGCGACGGGTCGGACCGACGACCGCTCGGTGACTCCGTCGTTTCGGGTGGAGCTGAATCGGCCGCTGTTCCCTCGACTGCGGTCGAATCTCCAGTCGAAGTGGAGGGGTCTACGGAGGGTTTCGAAGAGGACTCTGTGGACGGGTCGCCGGCGGCGCGTTCGGGGGTCACGGGCGAGTCGGGTGTGGAGACGGGCGCGTCGGTGGCGTTCGGGCCGCCGTCGAGGACGGCGCGGACGTCGTCGGCCGTGACGCGGAACGCGTCGGCACCGGCGTGTTCCACCGCCCGCGCGAGCGTCGTCTCGGGGTCGGCCGCGCCCGCGATGAGCGTCACGGCCTCCCGTTCGGCGTTGTAGCCGTGACGAGCGAGTTCGCGGACGACCAGCGTCGCGTCTCCAGAGGCACACCGGTCGAAGGACGACGCCGAAGAAAAGCATATTGAAAGTCGAGGCGGCGCGAGGCGGGGGGACGCGACGGGCGAACCCGACCGACAGGCGAGGTGGTCGTTCCCAGAAGGTTGAAACTGGGCGACGGCGAAGGCAGGGTAGATGAACGACGACCAGGGCGAGACGGACGTCGGCGACGACGCCCCTCGCCCGGACCCCGACGCGACGGCAGTCGACGACGCCCCTCGCCCGGAACCCGACGCGACGAGCACCGAGTCGTCGGACACGCCCCTCCACCGGTTCCTCCACGCACAGGACGGCATCCTCCTGTTCGTCCGCGAAGTGCTGGTCAGCGTGTCGGCCGTCGTCGCACTCGGACTCGTCCTCTACACCATCAGCGGCGTCTGGCCGCCGATGGTCGCCGTCGAGAGCGGCAGCATGGAACCGCACATGCACCGCGGTGACCTCGTGTTCATCACCGCGCCCGACCGCTTCTCGCCCGACTACGCCCTCGACGACACGGGCGTCGTGACGGCCGACGTGGGAAGCCAGCGCGGTCACGCGTCGTTCGGCGGCGCGGGGTCGGTCGTCGTCTTCGACCCGCCGTCCAGATACGGGTCCCCCATCATCCACCGCGCGCACTTCTACGTCGAGGAGGGAGAGAACTGGTACGACGAGACCGACCCCGACTACGTCAACGCCGAGAACTGCGAGCAGTTACAGTACTGTCCCGCGCCGCACGCGGGGTTCATCACGAAGGGCGACGCGAACGCTCGCTACGACCAGGCCAGCGGTATCGCCGAACCCGTCAAGACCGAGTGGATAGACGGCGTCGCGCACCTCCGCGTGCCCTACCTCGGGTACGTTCGACTCGAACTGGCGGGGGCGTTCGTTCCGACGCCGGTGGCGGCCGACGCTCCGGTCGAATCACCCGACCGAGCGATGAACGCGTCCGCGACGGTCGACGACGCGACGGCTGGACCCCCGGACTTCGAGTCCACCAGAATGACCGTCTCGGTTGTGTAACTGTCGCGCAGTTGTCGGATAGGTGTCGGTTTCTGCGCCGAGCGAACCGGTTCGAGAGCGGTGGCTGAGAACGGAGTCGAGGATCGAGGAACCGGGGGCCGGTTCGGGTCGTCCCGACGCCCTCGTCGTCGGTCGTCTCCGTTCTGGTGTCGTCGTCTACCCCGGTCGGTCGTCGTCGGTCGTCGCGACTCGGATACAGTCGCGCGGTCAGTTGTCGAACCGCGCCTGTACGAACGGTTGCGCGTTCTCGATGTCGCCGAGGCGGGAGTCCGAGAGGAGGACCGCCTCCGTCTCGTCGATGGGGACCGACAGCGAGATTTCCTTCGTGCGACCGTAGCGACCCTTCGAGACGACGACGGCGTTGACGATGCCGAGCATGTCGAGTTCGGAGATGAGGTCCGTCACGCGGCGTTGCGTGAGGATGTCGGCGTCTATCTCCTCGCAGAGTCGCTTGTAGATGTTGAACACCTCGCCGGTGTTGATGTTGCGGACGCCGTTCTTCTCCAGGAGGATGATGGCGAAGAGGACGATTTTGGACTGCGTGGGGAGCGTTCGGACGACTTCGACGACGCGGTCCAACTCTATCTTGTCCTGCGCCTGCCGGACGTGCGCCTCCTCGACGGTGTCGGCCTGCCCGCGTTCTGCGAGTTCGCCCGCGGTTCTGAGCAAGTCGAGGGCGCGGCGCGCGTCGCCGTGTTCCTGCGCGGCGAAGGCGGCGCAGAGCGGAATCACGTCCTCGGTGAGTGCGCCCGACTTGAACGCCACGTCGGCGCGATGCTGGAGGATGTCGCGGAGTTGGTTCGCGTCGTACGGCGGGAACACGATCTCCTCCTCGCCCAGACTGGACTTCACGCGCGGATCGAGGAAGTCGGTGAACTTCAGGTCGTTCGAGATGCCCATGATGGAGATGCGCGAGTTGTCCAACTCGGAGTTCATCCGCGAGAGGTTGTAGAGGGTGTCGTCGCCGGACTTCTCGACGAGTTTGTCTATCTCGTCCAGCATGATGACGACGACGCGTTCGTTGTAGTCGACGGCGTCGAAGAACGTCGAGTAGACGCGGTCGGTCGGCCACCCCGTCATCGGCACCGTCTCCATCTCCTCTCGGTCGGTCTCCAACTGGTCGATTCGCTCCTCGACGTCCGACAGCGAGTCGAACGCGGTGTCCGCCAGCAGGTCCGGCGTCTCTCGCGCACGCGTTCGAAGGTCTTCCAGACGGTCGAGTTCGTCCTCGATGACGCCGAAGTTCTTCTCGATGAACTTGTTGGCCAGTTGGGCGAGGACACGGTACTGGGTGTCCGTCACCTCGCAGTTGATGTACTCGACTTCGCAGGGGACGTCGTACTTCTGGGAGGTCGACTCCAGTTCCTGACTGACGAACTTCGCACTCGCCGTCTTCCCCGTCCCCGTCTTCCCGTAGATGAGGATGTTCGACGGCGTCTCCCCGCGGAGGGCGGAGACGAGGATGGTCGCCATCTGATTTATCTGCTCGGTTCGGTGGGGGAGTTCGTGCGGCGTGTACGACGGGCGCAGGACCTCCTTGTTCTCGAAGATGGGTTCGCCCGAGAGCAGGTCGTCGAACAGGCCGCGACTGTCGCTGCCGCCCTCGTCGAGGACGACTTCGTCGAGACTCACGTCCGTCGACGGGTCGTCCGCCACCTCGTCGTCTGCCCCACTCGGTCCGATACTCTCCTGGATGTCGATGTCCTCGGCGGTGACCGGGTCGTCCCCCGCTTCGTCGCTCACCGGTCCGTCGCTCTCCGCGTCGTCGTCCGTCGTCCCCTCGCTCTCCGCGTCGTCCGCCCGGTCGTCGTCCGCGACGGTACCGTCGTCACCGACGCGTTCGCCGTCGCTCTCGCCGTCGGCGTCGGACGAGGCGGAGGCAGACGACTCGCGGCCGTCGCCGGACGGAGCGTCGTCGGCCGTCGAGTGATTCGTCCGCCCTTCGCCGTCGTCGTCGCGTCTCGATGTATCGTCGTCCATGCGTGAATCCCCCCCTATTTCGACTGGAAGACGCTCCGTCAGCGGCTCGCAACCGGCAGAATGCCGCGTGAAACTGCGGCATTCGGTGAGAAGGCCGACGGTGGAACGTCCAGATGATGCAGACGAACCAGACGAACAGGTGCTACAAAAAACTTGTCTATCAGTAGCCTCGTGTCCGTCCGTGAGCCCCCAGAAGTACCGGTGCTAAGTACAAGGACGCTAGTAGAATATAGTGATTCGAGCCGATGTATGAGGCTGTACGGACGAAACCGCGGGATTCGTCGAATCGATCCGTGACCGAATAGAGAGAAAGCGTCGTCGTCGCGAGAACGAGTCGTTCTTTTGCGGTCACGTCCTTCCCCTTCGGTCACGTACTCTACGTGGCAGTTTGGCGACACGAAGAGGCGTCGCAGAACTCGGGTACGGGCGGCGTTCGACTGGAAGTCGGGGGATAGCCGTCGACGGAGGGGGCCGTTTCGGGTGAAGTCACCCCACGATACCCTCTCGAATCGGACGATACAGGGGATTTCACGGGGATGCGGGTCGTCTGGACTCGAAGTCGAGGGGAGTGGCACCTCCCCCACCCCTTCGTTTCGGGTGGAACGGCCGAGACGGGGGGAGGGGGGTCGCGCCGACTTTTTCGAAGCGGGTGTTTTATGTATATATACATTCAACAGTACCCGTAGTAGAGAGAAAGGCGATTATTTCTACTTCGTCTCTGCTGTATTAACCTAGTGCTAGGCTCGGCTCGCGTCCCTCTGGGGGCTTCCCGACGAGTTCCACTCGAAACGAAGGGGTGGGGGTGTGTCGGAGATGATGGTGGGACGAGACGACACGGAGGGACAACACGGAGAGACGGCAGGGGGAGACGGCGCGGAGAGAGGACGTTGGGTCGGCGTTCTGGGCGGCAGTCAGTCGTTCGAATCGAAACGGAGGGCAGTACCGCCGGGATACCGGGTGGGGGAACGACTATGCGAGCGAAGCGGCTGGAGGGGGAGCGTCGAACGCGAAGCGAACGTCAGTCAGGACCGATGGGACCGTGAAGACCAGCGACGCGGCGAGTCGTCGGAAGTCGGCCGCAACTGTCCGCTCTCGGCGGACCTCGGTCGTCGTGTACGTCGATGTTAATCTCGGTTCGGTCGGATAAAGCAGAGGTAAATGTGACCGGCGTCTGACGTAGTGCTTAAGTTAGTTCAGAAATGTGGGTACTTCATACGCCCCTCCGCGATGATAAGTCGGGAGGTGCGGGAGGACAGGATGGGACTGCTCACAGAACTTAGAGACAGCATCTCACGGGTCGTCGACCGGATGTTCTCGGACGCAGAGCCGAGACGAATCGGCATCTACGGACCGCCGAACGCCGGAAAGACGACCCTCGCAAACCGTATCGCCCGTGACTGGACCGGTGACGCCATCGGCCCCGAGAGCCACATCCCGCACGAGACGCGTCGCGCGCGCCGAAAGGAGAACGTGGAGATAGAGCGCAACGGGAAGAAAGTCACCATCGACATCGTCGACACGCCGGGGGTCGACGACGAAAGTCGATTTCAAAGAGTTCCTCGACCACGACAGCAGAAAGACGACCGCCGTCCGTCGGTTCCCGGTGAGGCCACGGAGGGCGTCGCCGAAGCGATGCACTGGCTTCGCGAAGACGTCGACGGCGTCATCTACGTGCTCGACAGCACCGAAGACCCGTTCACGCAGGTCCAACACGATACTCATCGGCATCATCGAAAGTCAGGACCGTGCCCGTA
>NZ_WPCD01000194.1:0-6842 GCF_009741955.1 Halogeometricum sp. CBA1124
CCGACGACGAGAAGTCGCCCGCCTCGCGGTTCGACTCCAGCGTCTCCTCCGCACTGTTCCAACCGTTCACGTAGCCCTGATGGTGGGTGTCGTGATGCCACGTGAGCACCTGTTCGGAGATGTGCGGTTCGAGTGCGTCGTAGTCGTACGGCAAGGGGTCGAGTTCGTAGCTCATTGTATCGACGGCTTCCAGTTGGTCGACAAGCGGTATGAAGATTCCCTGAAGCCGATTATTGTAGCGAATCGGAGAGTTACTGACCCCGGTTCGAGCGGCCGTCCGGCGGCGCTCTCCGACGACGTCCGAGACGGTGCCGCTCCCGACAGTTTCCGGATTCCGGCGACGCGTCTCGGCGGTGAGGACCCGTCGACGCGTGGTCCCCCACGCCGGTGTCGTTTCGTACCCTGGTTCCCCGCGGGACACCTGAGTTACTGTAGTATGCCTGAAACATTTTTCTCGGGGGACTGTAGCCGACCACATGTCGACGACAGACACGGACGGAGACCGGCCGACGGTAACGCAGTTCACGGACCCGATGTGCACGTGGTGCTGGGGGTCCGAACCTGTCGTCCGGCGTCTTCGTGTCGCGTTCGGCGAACAGATACGAATCAGATACGTCCTGGGCGGATTGGTCGAGGACTTCGGTGCGTTCCACGACGCGGCCAACGACATCACAGACCCCAGTGACGTCGCCCCGCACTGGGTCGAAGCGTCCCGACAGCACGGGATGCCGGTCGATACGGAGATATTCGAGACGGACCCCGCACAGTCGACGTACCCCGCGAGCAAGGCGTTCGCGGCCGCACGACGACAGGAGACCGAACTGGCGCATCGGTATCTGCGACGACTCCGCGAGGCGTACACGACGGAGGTGCGCAACGTCAACGACCGCGAGGTGCAGGTGGAACTCGCAGAGTCGGTCGGCCTCGACGTCGACGAGTTCACGACGGCGCTGGACGACGGAACTGCGCAAGCGGCGTTCGAAGACGACCTCTCGCGGACGCGTGACGCAGGTGTTCGGGCGTTCCCGACGTACCACATCCGGGGGCCGGGCGGCGAGAGACGCGCGGCGGGCTTCCGGTCGTTCGAGGAACTGACGACCGCGCTGAGGGCCGTCGACCCCTCCCTGGAACAGTCGTCGCCGCCACCGATGCGACGGTTCGTCGCCGAATACGGCCCCGTAGCGACGCGCGAAGTCGCGGCGGTGTACGAACTCGACGCCGGCAAAGCGCGACAAGTGCTGGCGTCTCTCGTCGACGACGGAACCGTGCGCCGCGAATCACGGGGCAACGGCTTCTTCTGGCGCTCGAACGACGGGGGTGGAGACTGATGGGCCTGCTCCACGACGGTGCGTGGGAACCCGACGCCGCCCGCGACCGGTACGACCACGACACCTTCGACGACCGAGTCGAGAACTCGCGGGACGCCGAGTACCCGGCCGAAGCGGGTCGGTACCACCTCTACATCTCGCGCGCCTGCCCGTGGGCGCACCGGGCGGCACTCGTCCGACGCCTCCTCGGACTCGAAGACGCCGTCTCGGTCGACGTGGTTGACCCCGTCCGCGATGACCGAGGGTGGGAGTTCGCTCCCGAGAAAGCGAACTGTACGCCGGACTCGCTGTACGGCCACGACACCCTCTACGAAGTGTTCCGCGAGGCCGATCCGACCTACACGGGGCGGGTGACGGTCCCCGTCCTGTACGACCGACGGACCGACACTATCGTCCACGAGGAGTCTGCGGCTATCGCCCGCATGCTCGCCACCGAGTTCGAGGAGTACGCGTCGGCGTCGCTCGACCTCTACCCGTCGTCGGCGAGAGCGCGTATCGACGACGCTATCGAGGACATCCACGACGCTATCAACACGGGCGTCTACCGCGCCGGGTTCGCCGACTCGCAGGCGTCGTACGAGACGGCCGTTCGCGACCTGTTCGACGCGATGGAACGGTGGGACGAGACCCTCGCGACCCGTCGCTACGCCGTCGGCGACCGACTCACCCTCGCCGACGTGTTCCTCTTCCCGACGCTGTACCGATTCGACGCCGTCTACCACACGCACTTCAAGTGTAATCTTCGTCGGCTGGTCGACTTCGACCACCTGTGGGACTACGCCAGAGACGTCTACCAGACGCCGGGGGTCGCCGAAACCTGCAACGCGGACCACGTCAAAGCCCACTACTACCGGAGCCACGACGACATCAATCCGACCGGGTTCGTCCCGGTGGGGCCCGCGAACGACTGGAACGCACCGCACGAACGCGACGAGTCGTTCGCAGACGACGGAACCGACGAGGCGTGAACGCGAAGTGACCGACGCGCCGGCGGAGCAGACGCCGGACCGTCGGCCGGAGACGCCCGTCGAATTCGACACCGCGATTCTACTGGACGGCGTCGGCGTTCCGAAAGACTCCTCGACCACCACGTTCGCGATTTCTCGGGTCGGTGGCCCGACGACCGTTCCAGAAGGTTCGAACGCTCGATAGAACAGGCCGCGTTCCTGCCGATCGGACGTTCTTCCGAAGCAGCGGGTAGAGCGAACCAGAGCCTCCACTTTCACGAACCGGGTCGGTCCCGGTATCGCACGGGAAACCCGATATAGTGTAAGTTGCCTGAAATATATTCGTCACACGTCCGTCTCTCCTCCTGCGATGATGTCACCGAACGACGTCCGACACCCGACGGTCAGAATCGTACAGACGAACGACGACCTGCCCACCCGTGGGCCCGCGGGAGAGGATTCCTGATGGCGTTCTCCTCGACGCTGTCCGGAACGGCGTTCCTGCTCGGTCGAGCACTGTTCGCACTCGTCGTCGGATACCTCGCACTCGGTAACCTGCTCGACCTCGAATCGTCGGTCGCGTACGCCGAGAGTAAGGGTGCGCCGCTCGCGTCGGTCACCGTTCCGCTGGGCAGTCTCGGCTTGGTCGCCGGCGCGGCGGCGGTACTCACCGGCGTCTACCCCGCAGTCGGCGCGCTGGCAGTCGTCGTCTTCCTCGTCCCGATAACGGTCGTCATGCACGACTTCTGGACCGTGACGGGACAGGAGCGACAGAACGAACGGATACACTTCCTGAAGAACGTCGGCCTGGTCGGGGGCGCGCTCGTCTTCCTGGCGCTCTCGACCGTCTCCTGGCCGCTGGCGGTCGGCATGGGGCTCTGACGGCCCGTGGGAGCAACCGAGACTTCGACGGACGCCGAGCGGTCGGGCGGCGTTCCGTGGCGCTCGCCGGTCCTGCTCGCCGTCCTCGCGGCCACGCTGATGACGCCTATGGACGTGCCGCTGATCAGTTCGGCCCTCCCCGAAATCAAGTCCGTATTCGGCGTCTCCGACGCCCGTGCCGGACTGTTCGTCACGCTCTACGCGCTCCCGGGTATCCTGCTCGCACCCGTCATCGGCGCGCTCGCCGACCGAATCGGCCGGCGCTACGTCCTCGCGGGGACCCTCGCCGTCTTCGGACTCGCCGGCACGGCCATCGCCTTCACGAGCGACTTCGCGGTGGCGCTCGGCCTGCGCGTCCTCCAGGGGTTCGCCGCCGGAAGCGTCCTCTCGGCGCTCGCGATGACGGTGGTCGGAGACCGATACACCGGTCGCCGACACGACTCCGTCATGGGCGTCACGTCGGCCATGCTCTCGCTCGGAACCGCGGCGTACCCCGTCGTCGGCGGCTACCTCGCCGTGTTCGCGTGGAACGCCCCCTTCCTCATGTACGCGCTCACGCTCCCCGTCGCTGGGCTGGTACTGGTCGCACTCGACGAACCCGCGTCACCGCCCGGCGACGACGACCGAGGGTACGTTCGGGAGGCGATTCGTCTCGTCCCGGCCCGCCGGGCGGCCGCCCTGTACGGCGTCATGTTCGCCTCCTTCACCCTGCTCTTCGGCGGGTTGTACACCGCCCTTCCGTTCTACCTCTCGACGGCGTTCGGTTTCGCCCCCACCACGGTCGGTCTCGTCACCAGCGCCGTGCTGTTGACGACCGCAGTCGTCTCGACGCAGAACGGCAGACTGGCCGCCAGAGCCTCGACGACGACGCTCCTCACCGCCGGCTTCGCCGCGTACGCGGCCGGCTTCCTGGGTGTCGCGCTCGCAGCGACACCGCCCTCGTTGGTCGGAGCACTGCTCGTGTTCGGTGTCGGCAGCGGGTTGGTCACGCCCACGCTGTTCGCCGGTCTCAGTGCGCTGGCACCCGACCACGTCCGAGGCGGCGTGATGAGTCTGCAGACGACGACAATCGGGATAAGCCAGGCCGTCGGGCCGGTGCTGTTCACGCTCTTGGGCGGCGCTATCGGCTATCAGGGGACGCTCCTCTGCGGCAGCGTCGGGGCCGCCCTCGGCGCCGCGGTACTCGGCATCCTCTGGCTCGACTCCTGACGGAACTCAATGTTTATACTCGATTGTGTCTGTGTAGCACACATGGCCGGTGACTCGTCTGATAGGTCTCGGGCTGCCACCGACGCCGAAGCGGCGTTCATGACCCTGAGCCACGACCTCAGACTGGAGATACTGCTCGCGTTGTGGGACGCTCCGGGGTTCACGCTGTCGTTCGCCGAACTTCGGAAGGCGGTCGGTGAACGCGACTCGGGGAGCTTCACGTACCACCTCTCGGAGTTACGAGACCACTTCGTCGCGAAAACGGACGAGGGGTACGAACTCCAGTACCCCGGTCACCGCGTCCTCGACGCGATTCAGAGCGGCGTCTTCCACGAGCAGGTCACCGTCGGACCGGTCGAACTCGACGACGACTGCCGGGCGTGTGGGGGGCGGTTGACCTTCGAGTACGGCACCGACTACGTCGCCCGGATTCGCTGTCCCGACTGCGGGAACCGAGCGCTGGAGTGGCCCTTCGACCCCGGCGGCATCGCCGACCGCGACGACGACGCGATAGTCGCCGCCTTCGACCGGCGAACGAGACTCGTCTGGTCGTGTGCGCTCAACGGCGTCTGCCCGTTCTGCGCCGGTCGGGTCGACCGCGAGTTGACCGGTCGGGTCCACGAGGAGGGGGCGTGTATCGGCGTCGTCGAACAGCTCGACCGGTACGACGAGTACTTCGCCCGAGACCACCCCGCGGTCGTCGCCGTCGATTGCCACCGGTGCAGTTTCTACAGTTTCGTCCCCGCCGGCGTCGTCCTCCTGACGCGTCCGGCGGTTACGGGTCGACTACACGAAGCCGGTGTCGACCTGCGAGCGACGCCGTTGTGGGGCCTCGGGTTCGTGGTCGACGCCGACGCCGTCGCGGTTCGAGAGACCGAACCCACGCGCGTCGAAGTCGCAGTTCCGGACGCCGACGAGTCGCTGGCGTTCACCGTCGGAGAGTCGTGCGACGTCGTCCGGGAGACGACCGCCGAAAGGTAAGGTTCGTTACTGGAACGCGTTCCACCGAGCGCTTAACAGGGCTTTAGCACGTGGTTTTCGACGACAGATGGAGCTGGCAGACGACAAATATATCGTCGCACTGTGCGGTAGTCAGCGCGACGGCAGTCACACGCGCAGCGCACTCGAACGAGCCCTCGAAGCGGCCGAACGCGACGGCGCCACGACCGACCTCGTGGACCTCGCCGCGTTGGACCTCCCGGTCTTCGACCCCGACCGGAGCGACGCCGGGGACGCCGCGGAACTCCGTCGGCGCGTCCGGGCCGCGGACGGAGTGGTGCTGGGGTCGCCCGTCTACCACGGGTCGTACTCGTCCGTGGTGAAGACCGCACTCGACTACTGTGGCTTCGAAGAGTTCGAGAACACGACGGTCGGCCTCCTCGTCGTCGCCGGCGGCGGGTTCCCGACGCCGGCGCTGGAACACCTCCGGTCGGTCGCCCGAGCACTCGACGCGTGGGTGCTGCCCCACCAAGTCGCACTCCCCGATGCACACGGCGCCTTCGAGGGCGGTCGACTGACCGACGACGAACTGGCCGACCGCGTCGAGACGCTCGGAACGTCGCTCGTCGCGTACGCTGGCGTCGAATCGTACCCCGAGACCGCGACCGAGCGCGCGGCACCCGCGGCCGACTGACCATGCCCGCCGAGACCGACTCCCGACAGCGAGAGATCGAGTCACAGAACGCGTCGGCGTGTCCAGTCGTCCGGGCCATCGAGCAGGTCGGAACGCCGTGGCGAATGAACGTCGTCTACGCCCTCGAAGGGGGGGAGCGGCGATTCAACGAACTCAAGCGAGCGACCGGGGCGCGTTCGAAGACGCTCTCGGACGCGCTCGACGAACTGGTCGAGAACGACGTCGTCGTCCGCCGGATGGAGGAGGACGCACCGGTTGCGGTCTACTACGCCCTCTCCGCGAAGGGCGAGGAACTCGTCGACGCCTTGGCGGAACTGGACCAGTGGGCGCAGGACTGGGGCGAAGCGGTTCCGGACGGACCGAATCCCCGCCTGCGAGACGACTGAGTGCCCGGTCGCACGCGACTACCCTCGAAGGCGAGCGACCACCCCGTCTTCGGTCTCGTCGACTTCGATCAGTCCGTCGTCGACCAGGTCCGAACACAGGCCGCGAAGCCACTCCCGTCCGTGCTCGCCGTCCGGGCTGTAGTCCACCCGGATTCGGTGACCGAGCGCGTCCATCTCCATCTCCTCGCGTTCGCCGAGGAGTCGAACGATTCGCCCGCGGAACTGCCGTCGACTCCCCTCGAAACTCGGCTGCGTCGGCACGTCGGGCGCGGTGAAGTCGCCGGTCTGGTAGGCGTGACACCACTCGCGCCACGGGCACCCCTCCTCGTCGCACCGAGGCGTCTTCCCACAGGCGACGCCGCCGAGTTCCATGACGGCGTTGTTCCAGACGCGCGACGCTCCGGGCGGCATGAGGAACTGCGCGACGCGTTCGAAGGCGTCGTCGTCGTCGGGGACG
>NZ_WPCD01000292.1:0-3031 GCF_009741955.1 Halogeometricum sp. CBA1124
CGGCGCGACGGGCGTCGCCCTCGCGGACGCCATCGGCTACGAGTGGGGCGCGGTCGTCAACGCACTCGACACCGAGGGCGTCCTCGACGACGGCGTCGCCCGCGTCCACCGCGAACTCGAGGGCGGCGTCGAGGAACTCACCGAGATAGACCTGCCCGCCGTGTTGACCATCCAGACCGGTATCAACGAACCGCGCTACGCCAGCCTGCGGGGTATCCGGCAGGCCCAGTCGAAGGAGATAGCGGCGAAGACGCTCGCGGACCTCGGTCTGGACCACGGGGCCGTCGCGAGCGAACTGTTCCTGACCGACATGTACGAACCCGAGACGGAGTCCGACGCGACGTACTTCGACGGTGACGCCGACGAACAGGCCGCGAAACTTGCGACGGCCCTGCGAGAGAAGGGGGTGGGTGCGGAATGAGTTCCGTACTGGCCGTCGCCGACCACCGCCGCGGCGAACTCCGCGACGTGAGTTACGAACTCGTGACCGCGGGCCGCGAACTCGCCGACGAGACGGGCGGTGACCTGCACGTCGCGGTGATAAGCGGCGAGGTCGAGGAGTTCGCGACGAAACTGAACCGCGAGGGCGTCACGACGGTCCACACCGTCGAGTACGGCGAGGAGTTCAACCACGACGTGTACACGCAGGCGGTGTGCGCACTCGCCGACGAATACGACCCGCAGTACCTGCTGATGCCGAACTCGGTCAACGGCCTCGACTACGCCCCCGCGGTGGCGAACCGTCTGGGGCTTCCCCTCGTCACCGACGCCATCGACGTGGCGTTCGACGGCGGCCTGACCGTCACGCGAGAGATGTACGGGTCGAAGGTCGAGACGACGCTCGAAGTCGACGCCGAACGCGCGGCCGTCACCATCCGCGGCGGCGAGTGGGTCGCGGCCTCGAACGACGGCGACGCCGAGATAGCGCCGTTCGAGTTCACGCCCGACGAGTCCGCCGTCAAGTCGCGCGTCACCGGCTTCGAGGAGGTCGGCGGCGGCGACGTGGACATCACGGAGGCGGACGCCTCGTCTCCGTCGGCCGCGGTATCGAGGAGGAGGAGAACATCGAACTCGTCGAACGACTCGCCGACGCCCTCGGGGCGACGCTGTCGTCCTCGCGGCCCATCGTGGACAGCGGCTGGCTGCCGAAGAACCGGCAGGTCGGCCAGTCGGGCAAAGTCGTCACGCCGGAGGTGTACATCGCCATCGGCATCTCCGGCGCGGTGCAGCACGTCGCCGGGATGAAGGGCGCGGAGACCATCGTCGCCATCAACACCGACCCGAACGCGCCCATCTTCGACATCGCCGACTACGGCGTCGTCGGCGACCTGTTCGAGGTGGTGCCGGAACTCATCGACGAGTTCCAGTAAGCGGCTTCCAGCTCCTCTTTTGTTCCCCCGATGGACGCTGCGCGTCCATCGTGCCTCGCTTCGCTCCGCTCAGCGGGACAGAGTGTTCCGGACGCGAACCCGTGAGCGTCCGGTGAGAGTGGTCGCAGGTGCGCCGGGACTCGTCGCGGACCGGCCCGTCACCGCGACGAGGGCGCTCGGTTCGAGGTCGGACGCGGACCTACCCCTCCTCCGCCGTCCCCTCGAACTCGCGCACCGCGTCGTCGCTCCCCGCGACGACGACCACGTCGTCCGGTTCGACCGTCGCCCGTTCGTCCGTCTCGACGGTCCCGTCGCGGACCACGCCGACGACGGTCCACCCGCGTCCGCCGTCCCGGCGCGCCGACGAGAGCGACTCGCCGACGAACGAGTCCGCGTCGGCGCGGACGAGTCGAATCCGGCTGACAGGGTCGACGACCGGGTCCCCGCCGACCTCCGCAGCGACCAGTCGGGCGCACGCCCGTTGAATCGAGAGGACGTAGTCCGCGCCGGCCCCGAACGCCGGCGACTCCTTCCCCGCGTCGGTCACCCGGACGAGTATCTCCACGTCGGCGGAGAGCGACCGGGCCGTCGCAACCGCCAGGAGGGCCGTCGCGTCGTCGTCGACCGTCACGATGAGCGCCGACGCCCCCCCGCGCCCGCCTGACGGAGCGTCTTGGGTTCGGTGACGTCGCCGACGACGTCCGGGTGCGTATCCGGGTCGCTGTCGACGGTCGTGACCGCGACGTCGTCCGGAATCGCGTCGCGGGCCGCCCGTCCGCCCTCGCCGTTACCGGCGACGACGATCCGCTCGTTCCGCTCCTCCCGCGGCGCTCGGAGGTTCGACAGGTCGGCGGTCGACCCCGCTATCGCCCGCTCCGGCCCGGCGACGATCAGCACGGTGGTTCGGGGAGAGTTCGTCGTCGGGAGACGGCGGCAGCCTGAGTTCGCCGTCGAACCACCCGGCGACGACCGTCAGGTCGGAGCGGTCCGCGAGCGGTGAGTCGCCGACGCGGACGCCGTGCAGGGGACTGCCGCGCCGGACGAGGAGTTCGCGGACCTCGACCGAGCCGGCGTCTTCGCCCCCGTCTTCCGTTCCGTCTCCCTCTCCCGCCACGTCGACGGCGACGGGGGTCGTCGCCTTCTCCGCCAGCCGTCGTCCGATGAGCGCGTGCGGGGCGACGCTTCGGTCGACGCCGAGTTCGGTGAACGCCGGGTTGCGGCGGGGCGACGTCGCGAAGCTGACCGTTCGGAGGCCCTCGTTCGCCTCCATAGCGGTCAGGACGATGCTCGCGTTCCGGTCGCCCGCGTCGGCGACGAGGAGCGACGCCTCCTCGACGGACGCCCGGTCGAGGTCAGACGGACTCTCGGGGTCGCCGTGAATCGCCTGATAGCCCTCGTCGGAGAGGCGTTTCGCCTCCGTCTGGTCGGATTCGAGGAGGACGTAACCGACGTCCCGCGCCTCCAGTTCGTCGAGGAGGAGGTCCGTATCGCGCCGGTACTCGGCGACGACGACGTGGCCCTCCTTCTTCGAGAGCCTGTCGTCGAGGGTGAGCGGCGCGCGTTCGAAGAGGGGATGATGAGCACGCGCAGCGCACGAACCCGATGACGACGCCGGTCACCTGCACGAGTCCGAGGAACACGTTCATCTCGGGCGTCGTCCA
>NZ_WPCD01000142.1:0-9741 GCF_009741955.1 Halogeometricum sp. CBA1124
AGTCCCGCGTCGGCGCTCCCATCACGGAGACGATGCACGACCGCGGCCTGACGACGACCATCGACTGGAAGGACAAGGACGCCTACGGTCGGTCGCTCTCCTCCGAGAAACGGTCGCAGATGCACCGCCTCCGCAAGTGGCAGGAACGCATCCGCACGAAGGACGCGGGCGAGCGCAACCTGCAGTTCGCGCTCTCCGAAATCGACCGCATGGCGTCGGCGCTGGGCGTCCCCCGGTCGGTTCGAGAGGTGGCGTCGGTCATCTACCGCCGCGCCCTGAACGAGGACCTCATCCGCGGGCGCTCCATCGAGGGCGTCGCCACCTCCGCGCTCTACGCCGCCTGCCGGCAGGAGGGCATCCCGCGCTCGCTCGACGAAGTCGCCGAGGTGTCGCGCGTGCCCCAGAAGGAGATCGGGCGGACGTACCGCTACATCTCGCAGGAACTCGGCCTCGAACTGAAGCCGGTCGACCCCAAGCAGTTCGTCCCGCGCTTCGCCTCCGCCCTCGGCTCTCCGAGGAGGTACAGGCCAAGGCGACGGAGATAATCGACGTGTCGGCCGAACAGGGGCTGCTCTCGGGCAAGTCCCCGACCGGCTTCGCGGCCGCCGCCATCTACGCCGCCTCCCTGCTCTGCAACGAGAAGAAGACCCAGCGCGAAGTCGCCGACGTGGCGCAGGTGACCGAGGTCACCATCCGCAACCGGTATCAGGAGCAGATCGAAGCGATGGGCTTCCGCTAGGCGGGTCGGTTCCGTTCGTTCGGCGTGCTGGCGCGAGCGACGGCGTTCGCTGCTCTCTCGCCGCTCGCTTCTCTCGGTCTCTCCGCCGTCTCTCCTCCGTCTCTGCTCTGTTCTCGTCGCCACCGCTTCTGTTATCCCTTCGTCCCGGCGTCGCTCACCGGCGCACGAACACGACCACCTCGCGGTCCCAGAGACCGAGGTGGTACGTCGTCGCCTCGTAGCCGTCGCCGAGTCTGTCGCCGACGGCGCCGGACAGCGACGGGGCCGCGACGACCATCGGGGGCGTCGAGCGATTCGCCGCGCGTTCGTCGAACGTCGTCACGTTCTTCGTGCTTATCGCGTCGGCGCCGGCGCGTTCGAAGTACCACGGGAGCGGCAGCCTGTTCCCCCAGTTCTGAACCACCGGCGGGAACTCGTTGCCGGGGTCCCACGCCGTGTAGTAGCGCTCGCCGACGTACAGCACCTCGGGCGTGGTGGGGTCGCCGTCGGCGACGGTCGAGGCGTTCTCGAAGAGGGGGTCGAGGTCGTCGCTCGGCTGAGCGAACTGCGCGAGTTCGTTCGTCCGGTCCGAGGGGCCGTAGCGCCCGCGGCGGTGACGGCGCCCGCCTGCGCGAGGAAGGCGACGAGGAGGAGGCAGACGCCGGCGACGGCGGCGGCGTCGCGGCCGTCTCCGCGCGCGAGGGCGACGGCGTGTCGGAGGACGCCGCGGCGCCGACGGCCGCCAGCGGCGCGAGGGGGAGGAGCACGTGAATCGCCACCCACGGCGCCGCCACCTCCGTCACCACGGGGAAGACGGCCACCGCCGCCGCCGCCCAGTAGGCGAACGCGTCCAGTAGCGTCCGGCGCTCCGCCGCGACGTAGCGGTTCCACGCGAAGACGGCGACGGCCGCGACGGCCGTCGGGAGGGCCACGCCGCCGAGCGTCCCCAGCAGGTCGGCGACGTACGGGAACAGTTCGTGCGTCCACGCCGGCCAGCGATTGACGACGCGCACACCGACGAACGACCAGAGCGCACCCACGGTGGACTCGTAGAGGACGAGGTGCCACGTCGTCGGTCTCGTCAGGCCCACTTCGACGTGCGGGCCGGCGCGCGGCGCGAACATGAGCACCGTCGTCCCGAGGAACAGGAGCGACGCGCGGGCCGCGGGCGCGGTTCGGCCGGCGACGCGCGACCGGAGCGACGCGAGGAGTCGCCGCGCGGACGCCCCGCCGTCCACCACGGCGCTGGGTTGGTCCACGAGGAGGACGCCGACGGCGACCCAGCAGAGGACGTAGGCGGCGGCGAACCCCGAGGAGGCGAACGCGAGTGCGAGGGCGACGGCGGCCGCGTAGGCGTCGCGTCTGCTCGCCCGGTCGAACGCGCGGACGACGAAGCCGACGAACGCGAGGGCGAACAGGACGAGCGGAACGTCGCCGCGGAGGAAGCGCGAGTAGTAGACGAGCAGGGGATGGAACGCGAGGACCGCGGCGAACGCGAGCGTCTCGGCGTCGTCCAGTCGGTCCCGAAAGAGCAGGGCGCACGACGGAAGCGCCGCGCCGAGGACGGCGACGGGGAGGCGGGCCGTCGCGTCGGAGCGCCGAGGACGGCGAAGACGACTCGGTCGAGGTGGTACAGCAGGGGGCCGCCGGCGACGGGGCGATACTCGAACGCGCCCGTCTCGAGGTAGCGGAGCGTCCAGTAGCCGACGCGGGCCTCGTCCCAGTGGAACGGGCGCGCACCGAGACCGACGAGACGGGCGAGGAGGGCGAGAGCGGCGAACGCGACGACGGCGGCGGCGACGCGGTCGGTCCTGAAGTCGAGGCCGAGAACCGTCGCCGACGCGTCGCCGGACGCGTCTCCGGGAGACATGGCAGAGAGTCCCGCGTAGTCGGGTAGAAACTTTTTTGGTCCCGCTCGCTCGGTTCGCAAGGCACAAGCCCGGTGCGGGCGGACGACTCGACATGGGAATCGTGGAGTCGTTGCCGCCGCGACCGCTGACTGCGAAGGAACTGATGGACCTGAACCGCTCGGACGCCCTCGAACTCGCCAGTCCCATCGAGGAGGAGGGCGACGCCAGCGGCGTCATCCTCGCCACCGACTCGTGGGTGAAGGGACTCGCCTACGACGACGCGGGCGAGGGGTGGACCGTCGTGGAGACGGTGTCGCTGGTCGACCGGGAGCGAATCGACGGCCTCCAGGCGTGCGAGACGGCCATCCTCGACTTCCGGGGCGAATCGGTCGGCGACGCGGACGGCGGGAGCGACGTGGACGGCGCGGCGGACGGGTCCGAAGCAGACGCGTCGTCCGCCGAGTGACCTCGGGCCGTGGACAGTTTCTAATCCCGGGCGCTCGAATCGACGGCCGATGTACGAACACATACTCGTGCCGACGGACGGTAGCGCGGCGAGCGAAGGTGCGGTCGAACACGCCGTCGACCTGGCGAAGCAGTACGACGCGACCATCCACGCGCTGTACGTCGTGGACTCGGGGTCGTACACGTCGCTGGAGGCGGGGTCCGACATCGTCCTCGAAGCGCTGAAGGACGAGGGGAAGACGGCCGTCGGTCACGTCGTCGACGCCGCCGAGGAAGCAGGCGTCGACGTCGAGTCGCGGGTGCAGACGGGGACGGCCCACCGGGCGATTCTCGACTACGCCGAAGCCGAGGGCTGCGACCTCATCGTCATGGGGACGCACGGACGGACCGGCCTGAACCGCTACCTCCTCGGGAGCGTCACCGAACGGGTCGTCCGCAGTTCCGACGTGCCCGTGTTGACGGTGCGAGCCGACGAGGACGAGTGAGCGGTCGGACGTCCGGCCGCGGCCAGCGAACCGGCTGACAGCGGCCAGCACCCCGCTGCGTCGAGACGCCGCCCGTGACCGACCGGTCGAACGGCAGCGACGGACCGGACTCTCGTCCGGATCAGACACTCTTCAGCGGGGTTATCTCACCATCCTTACAATTTTAATTCTGAGCGCTATTCAGTATTTTTGGGTAATTTCAAGATGTATGTCTATATTCGTCCCTTGGAGAGTCTTGCAATACAGTATATGTACGGAAAAACATTATAAATCTATTTTTACTGAGGTGTTGTGTGTCGAATCGCATGGTCGAATTTACTCGACGCAAACTGATGGCGACGTCCGTCGCGGCATCGCTCGGAGCGAGCGTAGCCGGGGCGGCGAGCGCAGACGAGGTAGAGGAGACGGACACGCCGGGGGCGCCGAGCGTCAGGGGAAGCCTGAAGCGATTCTCGACGACTGCGTTCGGGGCGGAGGTGACGGGGCCGTTCGTCTTCCACGACGGGTCGCTGTTGTACAGCCTCCAGCACCCGTCCGCAGAGAACGGCGAACCCTTCGACCGGGCGGGAGTCGGCTACTTCAACGGGTTCCAGTTCGAGTTCGACGGCGACAACGACGACTTCGAGGAGGTCGGAATCCCCGAGACAGAGGAGGAACAGCGGGACCTCCGCTCCGAGAGCGGCGACTACGAGATTCTCTTCTACGGGCGCGAACCGATCAACGGCGGTGACGAACTGCTCGGCGTGACGCAGACGCCGGACGGGACGGACATCATGCGCGAGAGTCCCGAGGACCCGGAGCGCGAGGAGCGACCCTACTTCGCGGGCACCCAGTACGGACTCGCCGCGAGCAACCCCGACTGCAACCAGTTCGTCTCGACGAACGACGAGGGGACCGAGGGCTACCTGTTCACCAACTGGGAGAACAGCCCCGGCAGCGTCTCCCGCGTCCCCCTCAGTCAGGACGAGGACGGGGAGTGGCACGCCGACCTGGAGAACGCCATGAACCTGACCAACACCGAGTCGCTGCGCGCTCACGGCGGGACGCGGATCAACTGCTACGGCGACTTGACGCCGTGGGAGACGATGGTGTCCGCCGAAGAGAACTACTCACACCCACGCGTCAACCAGACGGCCAAGGTGAGCGACATAGTCGAGGCGGGAACCGGACTCGGACTCGTCGGCGCGGCCCATTTCTGGAACCGGCCGAACCCCAGCGAGATTTCGAGCGCGATATCGACGTACGCGGAGAAGGACCACATCGACGAGGACTTCAGCCCGCAGGGCTACTGGTCGCTGACCGGCGTCGAGTTCCTCGCGTACTACCTCGGCTCCGACCAGAACGACCAGGTCGACGACCAGAACCTCCGGACGACGCCGATTGACGACGTCTACCCGAACCCCTACCGCTACGGCTACTTCGTGGACTTCCGCGAACCGGCGGCCGACGAGCCCGAAGCGGTCAAGTACTACGTCATGGGCCGGGCGTCGTGGGAGGCCCCGGACTTCCAGGGCGACAACAAGACCGTCTACGGCTGTTCGGACGGCGACAGCAAGGGCATCTACAAGTTCGTCGCGGACTCGCCCATCCAGTGGTACGACGACCCGATGCGGGTCGAGGGCACGCTGTACGCCCCGAAGATCACGAACGACGCCGCGAACGCCGAGGAGGCCGGCCAGCGGAACTCCCCGGCGGACGTTCCCCTCGAGGTCGAGTGGCTGCCGCTCGGCCACGCGACCAACGCGGAGGTCGAGTCGTGGATCGCCGAGTACGACGACGTCACGCAGGTCGACTACCTCGAGGCCCACGCCGAGACCAACTGGGCCGACGACCCGGCGGCGGCGCTGCGCGAGGCCGACCGAACGTCATCAAGAACGGCAACCAGAACTACATCTCGAACGAGGACATCGTCGAGTGGGCGAGACAGTACGAGGAGAACGGGCACGACGGCGCGACGAGGAACTCCGACGCGTCCCGTTCCTGGAGACCCGCGCGGCCGCGAAGGAGATCGGGGCCTCCATCGAGTTCAACAAGGCCGAGGGCGTCGACAGCGTCGACGACGCCGGGCCGGGCGACTACGTCTACTTCGGCATCTCCGAGTTCAACGACGACCTCGCGAACGACACGGGCGACATCCAGATGGACCGCGTGGACGGCGGCGTCGTCTACCGCGCCGAACTCGACGAGAACTACGACGTCTCGACGCTCGAACCGGTCATCGTCGGCCCCGACTTCACCGACCCGCCGGAGGACGCCGACGACGCGCTCCGGAACGTGGACAACGTCTACACGATGCGCGACGGGCGCGTCCTCTGTTGTGAGGACGGCTTCGGCGGCCCCGCCCGGTCGTACCCGAACGACGGGCTCTACGTCTACCAGCCCGAGAGCGTCGGGCCGACCGTCAGCGAGTACCTGAACGGGAGCGAGGAGACGGAGACCGAAGACGGCAACGGCGAGGAGAGCCCCGGCGACGGCAGCGACGGCAACGGCAATCCCGGTAACAGCAGTAGCGGTAACAGCAGCGACGGTGACGCCGGCGGCAACGGTAGTCCCGGTAACAGCAGTAGCGGCAACAGCAGTAGCGGCAACAACAGTAGCGGCAACAGCAGTAGCAGCTAACGACGGTACCGGAAGACGGGACCGGGTCCGCGACTGGAGCCGAGACGGCGTCGACCGCTCACCCGACCGCGGGAGACGGCCGCCGCACCGACGGGTCGGCGTCGCGGCGTTCGACGGGAGCGACACCGCGCCGGCGACGCGACTCCCCGTCCGTCGGTTCCGTTCTTCACCCGACTTCGAGAACAATCATGTCACAAACGAACGACCGAACCGAGAACGAGCAGCCCGCGGCGCCGACCGAGTCGGTCCACCGCGACTACGTGCTCGACGTCCGTATCGTCGAACTGACGACCGGCGACGACACCGTCTACCGGTTCGAGGCACCGCACCACGCGGGCCTCGAGTTCGAAGACGCCGAGACCGCAGAACTGTACGCCGACGTCTACTTCGACGTCAACGGATTTGAGGAGGCGGGCACCGGCGAGCGAGGCGTCCCCCCGGAGATAATCCAGGCCGGACGGGACACGCTCGTCGGCTACTTCCTCACGCAACCGTCCGTGGACGTCGAGTGGGTCGCCTCCTACTACGGCGAGAAACCCGAGAAGATACAGCGGTACGCCAACCGCGTGCGGAAGCGAGCGACCGAGATACGCGAGGGCGTCGCCGAACGGAACGTCGGCTGACCGAGCGACCGAGACACGACACGGTGGACCGACGACACGGCGGACCGACGAGTCGCCGCCACGACCCGATTCGACCTCTTTTCGCCGACGCAATCGCAGCATAAAGAGTTTTGCCGCGGTCCCGCAAACCGGATGCTATGACCGACTACACCGTCGAGTTCGTCGGGACCGGCGAGACGATTCAGGTCTCCGACAAGCAGACGATTCTCAAGGCCTGCATCGAGGAGGGCATCGCGCAGGAGTACTCCTGTCGCGTCGGCATGTGTCTGGCGTGTTCCGCCGAGATTCTGGAGGGCGACGTCGTCCAACCCGCCGCCCGGGGCCTCACCGACGAGGAACGCGAGGGCTACGCGCTGACCTGCATGGCGCGCCCCCAGAGCGACCTCAAACTGAAGCGCGGCGTCTACCCGCCGAGCATCGAGGACGACGCCGCGGCCGCCGCCGCCGCCGCAGACGACGACTGAACGCGTCGCTTCTCCGCGCCGTCTCGTCGTCGCCCACACGTCGGACAGTCACTCGTACTCCGGATAGTCGCTCGTGTAGCCGACCGCTCGACCCAGCGGTGCCAGCAGGCGGACGCCGAGTCGCTGGAGCGACAGGGGGACGGCGGCGAGGTACAGCAGGTCGTCGTACCGTTCGAGTAACACCGCGAGTCTGAGCGGGTTCAGCGGCATGCCCGACGGCGTACTCATGCCGTCGCGGGCGAGTCCGTAGGTGACACGCATGAACCGCTCCGTCCGGAGGGCGGGACGGACCTCGCCGACGAGACGGAGTTCGTCGGGCCCCTCGTTCCAGAAGCGGTGTCGGTCGCCCTTCGGAATCGTGACGCGTTCGCCCGCGTCGAGCAGGTGCGTCTCGCCCTCGTGCCAGACGCCCATCCGGCCCGAGACGACTTCGAGCGTCTCGTCCTGTTCGGGGTGGACGTGTCGCATCGGCCCGTGGGAGTCCGGCGGCGGCGCCAGCCACATCTCGAACCGGGCGTACTCGCCGCCGGTGTCGGCCGCCGTGGCGACGTACCGCACCCGCTTGCCGGCCGTCGGACAGTCTATCTCCTCGACGCCGTCGTCGGTACCGTTCCGGTCGCCGTCGGCGTCGGCCCCGCGTCGGTCCGACCCGCCGTCGCGTCGGTCCGCCGCCGGTTCGGCGTCCGTCACGACTCGCCCGCCTGCGACACGGCGCAGTTGTTCGGGCCGAGTTCCAACTCGAACGCGTCGGCGTCGTCCACGTCGGTCCGGCCGAGGTTCGTCTCGATTATCTCCTCGTAGTTCGCCGGCCGCGGCGGCATGTCCGAGAGGACGTAGTCGACGAACTCGTCTTCGTCCATCGAGAACGCGGAGAGTCGGTCCCGCAGGTCGCCGAGTCGCGCCGTGTACGTGCCGTCGTCCGCCCGCGACGTGGCACCGCCGTAGTGACAGGGGGCGATGCGAACGTCGTCGTCCATCTCGCCGTACACTGACCGGAGCGTCTCGTGGAGTCGGCGGGCCATCGCCTCGGCCCCCTCGTCGCCCGCTTCGAGGTCCGGGCGGGCGACGCTGTCGAGGAACAGGCTGTCGCCGGCGAGACAGAGGTCGCCGAGGCGGAAGGCGGTCATCTCGGAGGTGTGTCCGGGGGCGCGGACGGCGGTGAGCGTCACGTCGCCGACGCGAATCTCGTCGCCGTCGGCGACGAACTCGGCGGCGGCGTCCGCGCGAAGCCCCCGTTCCCGGGCGGCGGCAGGGTAGACGGGCGTCGCCCCCGTCTCGTCGGCCAACCGGCGGACGCCGCTGACGTGGTCGGCGTGGACGTGCGTGTCGAGGGCGGCGACGAGGTCAGCGCCGTACTCGCGGACGTCGGCGACGTAGCGGTCGGTGAACTGTCGAAGCGGGTCCACGACCGCCGCCTCGTCGCCCGAGACGACGAGGTAGGCGAGACACCCGCTGGAGGGGCGGTGGTACTGGTAGACGGCGGCCTCGGCGTCGAGTCTGACGACGACGGAGGCGTAGACGCGCGCCCAGCCGCGCATCCCGTCTTCGAGGTTCTCCGCGTCGAACCCAGCCTCGTCGAGGAGGTCCGCCACGTAGTCGCTGGCCTCGCCGCGCCCGCAGACGACCACGACGAACTCGTCGGGGTCCAGACCGGCCTCGCGCGCGGTGGACGCAACCGTGTCGCCAGCCTCGGCCACCATGAACTTCGAGTACGGGACGAGCGTCGTCGTGACGGCCTCGTCCTCGATGTGCCACTCCTCGAACTCGTCGCGGTTGCGCACGTCGAGGACCGTGACGGGCTCACCTCGTTCGAGTCGGTCGTAGAGCGCTTCGGGCGTCATACGTATCCGTAGGACGCTTCGGCCGAATATAGCTGCCGCCGAGCGCGGGCGAGACCGACGCGCGGTCGCCGCTCAGTCTCCCGATTCGTCGGCGAGACGACGGCGGACGTGGTCGGGCATCTCGTCCACGCCGCCGTCGGTGCCGACCGAGGCTGGCGGCGTCCCGTCTCCCGTCGCCGGCGTCTCCGCCGCGGCCGCCTCCCCGTCCTCGACCGCGAGTCGCTCGCTCGCCGCGCTGATGGCGTCGACCTGCTCGGCCTGCTCTCGACTCGCCTCGGCGACGTCCTCGACCTGCGAGGCGACCCGTTCGGCCTGCGTGCGCGTGTTCTCGACCGCGCTGGACACCTGTTCGGCGCTCATCGCCTGGTTGTCGGTGGCGTCGGCCACCTCCGCGATGCCCTCGGACGTCCGCTCGACCGCGTCGACGATTTCGCCGAGGCTGTTCATCGCCTCGCCGCCGCGTTCGATTCCCTCGTGGAGTTTCTCGGTCGTCGACGCCAGACTCTCGACCGTCTCGTCGGCCTCGGACTGGACGCCTTTGACCGTCTGTTCGACCTCGCTGGCCTGCGCCTGCGACTCCTCGGCGAGCGACTTGACCTCCTCGGCGACGACGGCGAACCCCTCGCCGGCCTCGCCCACGCGGCGGCCTCCGTGTTCGCGTTCAGCGCGAGGATGT
>NZ_WPCD01000229.1:0-5499 GCF_009741955.1 Halogeometricum sp. CBA1124
GAGGACGGCGAGAGCGACGGAGACGCCGGCGGCGAGGTGGTCTGTTCGATGGTCGCGCTGACGATGTTCGGGCGGCGCGACGGCGACGGGGAGGAGTGAGTCGCTCCCGCGTCACTCCGCGGCTTCCGCCTCAGTCGCGGCGTCGACGCCGGTAATCTCGAACCGCGCGCCGCCCGCGGTCCCCTCCGCGACGCGCACCGTCCAGCCGTGTGCCTCGGCTATCTCTTCGACGATTCCGAGGCCGAATCCCGTTCCGTCGGTCGCCGTCGAGTAGCCGAGGTCGAACACCTCCTCGCGCATCTCGACCGGGATTCCGGGCCCGTCGTCCTCGACGAAGAAGCCGTCTTCGAGGTCGCCCAGCGTGACCGTCGCGTCGGGTCCCGCGTGTTCCACGGCGTTGCGAACGAGGTTCTCGAGCAGTTGGCGGAGGCGCGACTCGTCGGCCCGGACGACACCTTCGGCGTCGACGACGAGCGTCGCGTCGTCCGTCTCGACCGTCTCCCACGCCCGGCGAAGCGCCGCCGCGAGGTCGACGGCGTCGGGGTCGTCCACGTCGCGCCCCTCGCGCGCCAGCGTCAGGAGGTCGTCTATCAGCGCTCCCATCCGGTCGTGCGCCGCCGCGACGCGGTCGACGGCGTCGTCTCCGTCGCCGCCGCACTCGGCGCGGACCTGCTCCAGCCACCCTTCGGCGACGTTCAGCGGGTTCCGCAGGTCGTGGGAGACGACGCTGGCGAACTCCTCTAAGCGCTCGTTCTTCCGACGAAGGGCTCGTTCTCGGGCCTTCCGCTCGGTCACGTCACGGAGGACGCCGACCCGTTCGAGGTCTGCGCCCGGCCCGGAGACGGTGCTGAACCGCATCTCGACCGGGACTGACCCGCCGTCGACGGTCGAGAAGCCGAACTCGACCGTTCCGACGCTCTCGCCGCGGGCGTCATCTCTCGGCGCGCCGCCCGTATCCGCTCGACCGCTTCGCCGTCCGCCCAACTGTAGACATCGGTTCCGAGTATCGCCTCGCGTTCGACGCCCTTCATCGCCGCGTACCGCTCGTTGACGTAGACGAGCGTCCCCTCCGAGTCGATGGCGTAGACGGCGTCGTCGAGAGATTCGAGGAGAGTCTCGAACCGTTCGAGCGTCCGGGCCGGGCCGTCGAGGGAGGTGACGGCCCTCGTCCTGACGACGCAGTCGCCGTCGAGTCGACGGCAGTCGGTGGCCTCGAACCAGACCCACGACCCGTCGGCGTGGCGGAGTCGGTACCGGAACGGGTGGCAGTCGTCGGACGTTCGGGCGAACGCCGAGAACCGCGCTCGGTCGTCGGGGTGGACGTACTGCCGGACGTCGTCACCGACCATCGCCGACGCTCCGTGGCCGCACTCGCGGGTGAGGGCGGCGCTCAGGTACAGAACGGTACTGTCGGCGTCGAGAACGATGGCGCCGGTCGCCTCACGTTCGGCGAACGCCTCTGTGTCGGGCATGGTGTCGAACGGACTCCCGCCGTCGGACGACTCTCACCGTCGGGACGGGGGGCGCTTGTGTTCGGCGTCACGTTGGATTATCGAACATATCAATATTTCGGCCAGAGGGGAGTGCCGGAACTCGGGGGTCGAAGAATCGGGCGGGGGTCAGTCGCGCGTCTCGTCCTCGAACCGGTCGATGCGGTTCGACGCTCGGCGGAACAGGCCGGTCAGCGTCGTTATCTCCCGGTCGGTCGGGTGCGCCCGGCCGACGAGGCGGCGCATCATCCGCAGCGTCTTCGGGCGCTTGTGGTCGCGGTGTTCGACGCGCTCGACGAACGACTCGAAGTTGTCGTAGAAGCGCTCTATCTCGGACTCCTCGGCCCGTTCGCGTTCCACGTCGGGGAGTTGCGTCTCCGCGACGGTGAGCGACCGGAGTTCGTACAGCAGCACCGTCGCGGCCTGTCCGAGGTTCAACACGGGGTAGTCGTCGCTCGCCGGGATGGAACACACCTCGTCCATCCGCGCGAGTTCGTCGTTGTTGAGGCCGCGGCCCTCGCGGCCGAGACGAGGGCCGTCTTCGTGTCCACCGTCTCCAGACTCTCGCGCACCTCGACCGGAGTCTTGAACGGGAAGCGGACGTGCTTTCGGCTGTCCTCGTTCGTGATGGCCGTCGTCGCGACGGTGTGGTACTCCGAGACCACCTCCTCGAACGTCACCTCCTCGGCGTTCGGGAGGACGTCCTCGCGGGCGTGTCCGGCGAAGCCGTACGCCTCGCCGTCGGGTTCCAGCGGCGGGGGGTTCACGAGTTTGAGGTCGGACAGCCCGAAGTTCTTCATCGCGCGGGCGATGGTCCCCACGTTGCCCGGCGTCTCGGGTTCGACCACGACGACGACGGGGGTGAATCGGCGCGCCATCACTTCGTCGGGTAGTCCTGCCCGAGGTCGAGGTCACCCACGTCGTCGACGGCGTCCTCGTCGTCCTCGTCGTCGCCGCGCCGTTCGTCCCACTCCTCGTACCGTATCTCTCCGGTGCGGAGGTCGATGCGCTTGCGCTTGCCCTCGTAGTTCTCGTTCAGCCGACGGTTCAGTTCCGCGGGGTCCGGCGGCGTCGGCAGTTCGTCCGTCCCCGTGTCGACGTGGTCGAGTCCGCCGTACCCCTCGGGGGCGCGTTCGCCCGCGGCGAACCACTCGTGGAACTCGTCGCGGAACGTCTCCTCGCCCCGGTGGTCGGAGCCGCCGGCCTCGCGGTACCAGTAGAGGAAGTCGGCCTCGTGGTCGGCGCAGAGGAGCACCTCCTCCATCGGTTCGCCGTAGACGAACTCGGCCGGGTTGCAGCGCTTCTTCTCCGCCTCGCCGTGAATCAGGTAGCAGGCGTCGCACGGCTTGCCCTGCAGGTAGGTGAGTCGGATGAGTCGTCGTCGCGTGTCGTCCGGAACCTCGTCGAGGGGGCGGAACTCCCCCTCGTCGGTGAACACCTCGTCCTCGTCGAAGCGCCACCCACGGAGCCCGATACTGACCTTCGCCATGAGCGGAAGCTAACGCGTCTGCGGATAAAAAGAGCGTGACTCGCCGGGCGCCCCGGCGGTCAGACGACTTCGGAGACGGCGCTTCGCAGGCGCTCGCGGTTCCGCCGGGCCGTCCGTTCGGAGACGGGGACGTACCCCACGTCGCGGACGACGTCGCCGGTGACGTGGTCGAGGTAGTAGGCGACGAACTCGCGAACGACGCGCCGAGAGAGCGCCGCCCGGTCGACGTAGACGTACAGCGGACGGGAGAGGGGGACGTACCGCCCGGTCCGCGCGGACTCGAACGACGGCCGGACGCACGCGCCGCCGTCCGCCGCGGTGGCGAGTGCGCGCACGGCGTCGCGGTTGCGGACGTAGTAGGCGAAGCCGAAGTAACCCATCGCGTAGCGCGACCGACGGACCGCCTCGACGACGGTCTCGTCCTGTTCGGTGCCGGCGTAGTCGGTCCGGTGCGAGCGGTCGCCGAGCACCGCCTCCGCGAAGTAGTCGAGCGTCCCCGCGCCGGCGTCGGGCCGTGGAGTTCGATGGGTTCGTCGGGCCACGCGGGGCGCACGTCCCGCCACCGGTCCGCGCCGCCCTCGCGCCACACGCTCGCCAGTTCCGACAGCGTCACGCAGGACACCCAGTCGGCGTTCTCGTTCACGACGACGGTCAGGGCGTCCGTCGCGACCTGGAACCGGAGCGGTTCGACGCCCGCCGCGGTGCAGGCCGCCCGTTCGTCGTCGCGAATCGACCGACTCGCGTCGTTGAGGTCGGTCCGCCCGGCACAGAAGAAGTTCGCGAAGCCGTCGCCCGTGCCCGTCGAGGAGAGCGACACGTCGACGCCCGGATGCGCCTCGGTGAACCGGTTGCCGAGTTCGAGCGTCAGCGGGTAGACGGTGCTGCTCCCGGCGATGCGAACGGTCCCGGAGAGTCGAGACGACGACGCCGCGTCCGTCGTCCCCGTCTGCTTCCCCCTCGGGGAGCCGAGGCACCCGCCGACGGCGGCGGTACAGACCCCGAGCGACCGCAGCACCGCCCGACGCGACGCGGCCGGTCGCGAAGAACTGTCCCGCACGTCAGACCTCCGTCGGCGCGTCGGCCGTGGCACACTCGCGCTCCGACTGCGGTTCGACGCCCACCTCGAGCGCGCGCCGCCCGTCTCGCTCTCGGTGACGGTCACGGCCCAGTCGTGGGCGTCGGCGACGGTCTTGACGATGCTGAGGCCGAACCCGGTCCCCCCGTTCTCGCGGTTCGTCGTGTACCCGGCCGCGAGGACGGCGTCTCTGTCCGCCGGCGGGATGCCGTCGCCGTCGTCCTCGACGTAGAAGCCGCGGCCGTCTGCCAGCGGTCCGACGCGGACGTGGACGCCGGCGTCCGGTGGTGGGTCGTCGCCGGACGCCGTCCGGTCGCTCCTGGCGCCGTGCTCGACGCTGTTCCGAAACAGGTTCTCGAACACGTGGCTCAGGAGGTCGCGGTCGCGTCGAACGTGGTCGTCTCGGTCACCGTGAGCGTCGCCGCCTCCGTCTCGACGAGCGCCCACGCCGACGTGGCCCGCGCGCGGAGGTCGACGGGTATCGTCTCCTCGACGTTCGAGTGCAGAGCGAGGACCACGGCGTCGTCGATGATGGTGTCGATGCGGTCGAGTGCGTCGCAGAGCGGTCCGACGTGTGGCGAGTCGACGTCCTCCGCCAGGAGGTTCGCGCGGCCGGTGGCGACGTTCAGCGGGTTCCGCAGGTCGTGGCTGAGGACGTGGGAGATGGTCGCCAGTTGCTCGTTGCGTTCCTGCACGTCGTCCATCATCGCGTTGAACGAGACGGCGACCGTGCGCATCGCCTCGCTCCGGTCGTCGGGGTCGAGGCGGGACGCGAGGTCACCCGACGCGCACGACGCCATCACGTCGCCGTACGCGGCGGCCGTGCGTTCGAGGTGCCGGCTGAACGCCTCGGACTCCGCCTTCGCTTCGAGGGCTTCGCGCCGCGCGTCTTCGGCGGCCTCACGCGCGGTTTCCGCCTCGCGGATGCGCGCCCTGAGCGACTGCCGCATCGCCTCGAACGCGGAGAACAGGTGGCCGAACTCGTCTTCGCGGTCCGTCCGTACCGGGTCGTCCAACTCGCCCGCCGTGAGTCGCCGCGCGCGTTCGGCGAGCGTCCGGACCGAGCGTGTCGTGTCGCGCCCGAGGGTGACGGCGATGAGGCCGGCACCGACGAGGACGGCCGCGAGGATGCTGCCGAGACCGGCGAGGATGTCGCCGCGAAGCGCGTACGCCGTCGCCGCCGGGACGCGCGACGTGACGGTCCACGGGCGGGCGTCGAGTGCGGCGTACCCCACCTCCGTCGGCCGTCCGTCGAGCGTCGTGGCCGCGTGGCCGCGAGCGCCGGTGAGCGTCTCCGTCGCCAGTTCGTCCGCGGTGAGAATCCGCGACTCGTCCTGCGACATGACCACGGTGCCCGCGTCGTTGCGGACGACGAACGTGCCGTCGTCGGTGTGGTGCAGGTGCCGGTCGGACGCCTCCACGAGGTCCACGACGGCGACGACGGC
>NZ_WPCD01000164.1:0-8469 GCF_009741955.1 Halogeometricum sp. CBA1124
GGAACGCAACGACCACGGTGTGTCACTCGCGGACGAAGAATCTCGCGGAGAAGACGCGTAACGCGGACGTACTCGTTGGCCGCCCCGGGGCGTCCCCCGAGATGATAGACGGCGAGATTCTGTCGGAGGGTTGCGTCGTCGTCGACGTGGGCATCAACCGCGTCGAGGCGGACACCGAGAAGGGGTACGAACTCGTCGGCGACGTGGACTTCGAGAGCGCGAAGGAGAAGGCGTCGGCCATCACGCCCGTCCCCGGCGGCGTCGGGCCGATGACGCGCGCGATGCTCCTCTGGAACACGGTGAAGGCCGCGGGCGACGCCGAAGCCGTCGACGTCGAACTCCCCTGACCGACCCGTCGTGAGCGACGACTCCGGACCGTTCGAGACGGACTCGGCGGGCGTCGTCCGCCGCGAGAGCGAACGCGAACTCGACCGCGAGTCGTTCGAGTCGCTCGCCGCCCGCATCGACGCCGGGATGGACTGGGGCGTCGCCGCCCTCGTCGAACGGGACGGCGAAGTCCTCCTCGTCCACCAACGAGACCGGTGGGTGCTCCCCGGCGGCGGCGTCGAAGACGGCGAGAGCCGCGAAGAAGCGCTCGTGCGCGAGGTGCGCGAGGAGACGGGACTGGAGGCGACGGTCGGGTCGCTCCGGTCGGTGACGCGGCAGACGTTCGCGCACGGCGGCGAGACGACGACGTTCCGGTTCGCCGTCTACGACGCCGCCGTGCGCGGGACGCTCACCGACGACCCCGGCCTCGCCGACGAGAACGTCGCCGACGTGGGGTGGTTCCGGACGCTCCCCACGGACACGCTGGACCGACCGTTCCTGCGCTTTCTCCTCGACCGTTGACGCCCGCCGTCCCCGCGGCGCGCCGGGGTCGCAGCGCGTTCCGTCACCGGTGCGTGCAGACGACCAGTCGGTCGTCCTCGTCGGTCACGCAGAACCGCGCGTTGTCGGCCACGTCGAACGAGTGCGACGCCCGTTCGGTCAGGAGGATGCGGTCGAACGGGTCGCCGCAGGCCGGACACGGCACCGCGTCGCGGTTCTCGTACAGGGTGCGTCGCCGTCGTCGGTGAGAAGCTTCATCCGGTGGCGGACGGCGTGTTGGTCGAATCGCTCGGCCATCGGCGGTGAAGGGACGCCGGCGGTGAAAGTCGTTTTCCTCCTCAGGCGAGTCGCGAGAGTCGGTCCCGCGCCGCCGCGAGGGCGGACTCGTCGTCGTCTCGGACGTACGCCGTGAGTTCGCGTGCGGCCCGCACGAGCGACTCGGACTGTCGGACGGACACGTCGCCCTGCAGGGCCTCGACGCGCTTGACGTGTTCTCCGAGCGTCGAGAGCGTCGTCCGCGCCTCGGGGTCGGGATGGTCGTCGAGCCACGTCGAGAGGTCGCGGCGGAACGCCGCGAGCGACTCCGCGTAGGCGAGGCCGCGCGCTCGGTCATCGAGGGCGGCACCTCGTCGGGGGGCGGGCCGTTCGCCGCGGTCCGCCCCCCGGAGGAGCGACAGGACGTACAACTGCGTCTCCTCGTCGGGGTCGCGCCGGCGAACGAGGACGTCCACCGCGTGGAGCAGTTCGCGGGCGGCGAGGTAGGTGTCGTCCACGTCGCGGAGTTCGCCGCCGTCGATGAACCCGCGCGCCCGGAGGTACGTCCGCAGGTCGGTCTTCAACGCCTCGGCCGCGTCGGCGACCGACCCCGCCTCGGCCGCGTTCCGGTGTTCCGAGAGGTCCAACGGGTCCGCGCTGTCGGTGTGGCGCGCGCGACCGCCGACGCCGACGCTCTGCATGCCCCCGCAGGCGGGACACGCGACTTCGCCGGTGTCGTAGTACGACCACTCCTGTCCGCACGACTTGCACCGCCGTCGACCCCGAATCTCCATGCGCGAACGTGGGCGGGCCCGGGACAAAAGCCCGACGCACGGCCGACGCGGGCGTCAGTTCCTTGCGGCCGAAGCGCGTACGGCGACCATGCGCTCCGAAGAGGAGATACGAGAGCAGTACGAGTTCCTCGCCGAAGAACTGGAGTCCGAGGAGATGCGCCACGGCGGCGTCAGAGAACTGTTCACCCACTACAAGCGCGCGCTGGGGTGGGTCCTGGAAGAAGAGCACATGTGACTCGGCGACTCGCCCCAAGAGGCAATTCCCACGTCCGTCGGTATCTTTAAGAGAAACCAGCCAAAAGTAGCAGGTGACGCTTCGCTTTGGAGGGCCGAAGCGTCAGCGGGGACCAATTCAGGGCGGCAAGCATCCACGCGATTTTCGCGTGGCTTGCTTCCTTTTCCGGAACTCACGTCTCGGAGATGTATCACTCTCGTCGGGTCCGTGGCCGTCGCGAACGACGCGACGGGTCGACGGCGACACGTATTCACGAACTTACAGCTTTCGACGGTCGGAATTCTCCGATTACGCCGTCGTTGGGTCGGGAAGACCCGTTCATCTCCGATATGTTTATTTCAATCAGACAATAAGGGACGAATTGAATTTACCAATGTACGACTTGACAGGATTCCAGCGTGATCTGCTGTACGTCATCGCTGGGCTAGACGAACCCCACGGACTGGCAATCAAAGAGGAACTCGAGGACTACTACGAGAAGGAGATTCACCACGGGCGCCTGTACCCCAACCTCGACACCCTCGTGGAGAAGGGACTCGTCGAGAAGGGGCAACGTGACAGACGGACGAACTACTACACGCTGACGCGCCGGGGTCGCAGGGAGATAAAGGCGCGAAAGGAGTGGGAAGGGAACTACATCGACATCGAGTACGGCGGCGTCCGCGTCTGAACGTCGGCTGTTTCTCGGTATCTGCCGTTCCTGTCACGAGGTCGTCGACCCGTCGTCTAGCGGGTTCGACGTCTCGGACGCGTCTGTGGGCGCGTCCGGCGCATCGTCGTCCGGCGAGACGGCCGTCTCGTCGTCGTCCGCGGCGACGGACCGTTCTCCGAGTTCCGCCTCGTACTCCGCCCCTGGGTCGACGGCGTAGGGACGAATCGGCGCACCGCTGACCAGTTCGGGGAGGACGTACTTCGCGAAGTTGACGACCAGCACCAGAATCATCGGCATGAAGAAGATGCCGTACCACCCGAACAGGAGGGGGCCGAACGTGTACGCGATCATCACCGCGCCGACGTGGAGACTCCGACCGGAGACGTACGGGCGGAGCACCAGGTCGGGGATGGTGTCGACGACGACGAACGAGAGCGCCACGAACGCGATGACGAACCAGAACGCCGCGGGGTTCGAGACGTACGAGACGGCCGCGAGGTAGAGCGCCACGGGGACGTAGACGAGTTTCATCCCGACGACGGGCACGAGACTGGCGACGCCGGCCAGCAGTCCGACGAGTGCGGCCGCGGGGATGGCCACGCCCGGGGGCGCGACCACGTTCAGGGCCGTGTAGGCGATGACGCCGATGGTCCCCGTCAGGACGGCGTTGAGGATGTTGCCGAAGAAGATGTTCTTGAAGTCGCGGTCGACGGCCGTCACGTACGCCTCCATCACGCCGCGGTCGTCGGAGAAGTTCGACCGGAACCACCGCGCGAACCGGTAGTCGTCGCGGAGCAGGTAGAACGCCAGCGCGATCATGACGAACAGGTGGACAGCGCCGATGCCGAAGAACGCGAGCGTGTCGGCGGCCGACCCGATGGACGAGAGCACCTGCGACAACTGCGCGCCGGTGACGTCGGAGAGGTCGAGCGACAGCAGCGTGTTCGGGTCCGCGAGTCGGGAGAGTTGTTCGGTCGTGATGGGGTACTGCGAGAGGTCGAAGAAGCCGTTGCTCGTGAGTTTCACCAGTTCGTTCACGACGATGGTGAGCGCGTAGACGACGAGCGTCAGGGCGGGGAGCGCGAGTGCGAAGAGCGCGACGGCGGCGGCCAGACTGGGCGGACGGATGCGCCGCTTGAGGCGGCGGTAGATGGGGCGCGTGGCGTAGTAGATGAAGATGCCGAAGACGAACGTCCCCACGAACGAGTAGAAGACGTAGACGAGGGCAGCGACGAGGACGAGGCCCACGCTCCACCACCCCATCCGCGAGCGTTCCATCTGGAGGAGGGACATATCCGTGAACGGACCCCGTACCAGCAAAAGTCTGTCGTGAAATCCAACACGTTTCGCGGCGATGCCCAGTGAACTAAAGTCGGCGGGCGGCGAACGGAGGAAGGATGTCGTCGCTCTCGGCCCTCCTCTTGCAGGGCACCGACGTGGTTTCTGCCCCTCTCTCCAGCAACGTCGTTCGGCTGATTCTCGCCGCCCTGCTCGGGATGTTCCTCGGGCTAGAGCGCGAGTGGTCCGAGAAGTCGGCCGGCATCCGGACGTTCAGCCTCACGAGTCTCGTCGCCGCGGTGTTCGCCCTCGTCGCAACCGAGTCGGCACTCGGCGTCGCCCTCCTCACCGTCGGCGCGGTGCTGGTCGTGGTGCAGGGCATCCTCCTCGCGGTCAACGGCATGCTGGAGGAGGGAAGCGGCCTCTCGCTCACCACGTCGATGTCGCTGATGGCCGCCTACGGCGTGGGAACGCTCGTCGCCCTCGGCTACACCCTGCAGGGCGTCACCGTCGCCGTCGTGTCGTCGTTACTGCTCGTGCTGAAGCGCGAACTCCACGGGCTCGCCGGCCGACTGGACCGCGAGGAACTCCGCTCGACGGCCGAGTTCGCCATCCTCGCGTTCGTCGCCTATCCCCTCCTCCCGGCGGAGTCGTACACCATGTACGGCGTCACCATCGACAGCCCCCGCGTGGCGTGGCTCATGGTCGTCACCGTCGCCGGCATCGGCATCGTGAACTACGCCGTCGTCCAGCAGTACGGCGGCCGCGGCATCGCGGTGACGGGCTTCTTCGGCGGGCTGGCCTCCTCGTCGGCCGTCGTCGGGACGATGCTGGACCACGTGCGTCAACATCCCGACGCCTACCGCTACGGCGTGGCCGCCGTCCTCCTCGCGGACGTGGCGATGGCCGTCCGGAACCTCGGCATCGCCATCGCCTTCACGGCGACGAACACCGCGCTCCTCGGCGTCGTCCTCCCCCTCGGCAGTCTCGCCGTCGGCGGCGTCGTCGCAGCGTGGTACGCCGCCGACTGGGGCGAACAGGTCGACATCCCGCTGGAGAGTCCGTTCTCGCTCCGCAACGCCCTCGCCTTCGGCTTCGTCTTCCTCCTCATCCTCGTCGTCGGCACGGTGGCGCAGAGTCGGTTGGGGACGCTCGGCCTCTACGCCAGTTCGTTCGTCTCGGGGTTCGTCTCCTCCGCCGGCGCGACGACGACGGCCGTCCTCCTCTTCCGAAGCGGGAGCATCGGTTCGACGGCCGCCACCGTCGCCATCCTCCTCGCCACCGCGTCGAGCGTCCTCGTGAAGGTGCTGCTCGGACTGGCCGGCCCGCGGCAGTTCACCCGCTCCGTGACGGCGTGGTCGCTGGGACTCCTCGCCGTCGTCGGCGTCCTCACGGGCGTGTTCGTCGTCGTCGGCGTGGTGTAGCAGTCGGTCGCCGCGGATAGCGGGCGTCCCGCGGCGCAGGTCGCACATCGCCTCGGCGTTCGCGTCCGACGGAGCCCCGGCGCCTCGACCGAATCACCGACTCGGTGGTCTATCACGAACAAACGAACTTCTTAACTCGGGAGAGACACACGGGGGTTCATGGACCGAGACACCGCCACCCCGCAGGTGGACTCCCTCCCCGGCGAGAAGGCGCGCGAGTGGGTGGACTACCACCGCTCGACGGCCGCTCCGAGCACGTACGTGTACGACTTCGTGTGGGACGTCAGCGCCGACGCCGAGGGCCCGTTCTGCACCGACGTGGACGGCAACGTCCTGCTGGACTTCACGAGTCACGTCGCCGCCGCCCCGTTGGGCTACAACAACCCGAAGATACTGGACCGTCTCCGCGAGTTCGACCTGGTGGACCCGCTCAAAATCGCCGGACAGGACTTCTACGTCTCGCACGGGTCGCCCCCCGGCGAGAGCGAGTTCCCCGGGCCGGCGGGCCTGATGGAGCGTCTGGTGGACGCCACGTCGCACTACGGCATGGACACGGTGTTCCTGTCGAACTCCGGCGCTGAGGCGGTGGAGAACGCCATCAAAATCGCCTACGACGAGTCCGACGGCGCGAAGTACGGCGTCACGTTCGAGGGCGCGTTCCACGGGCGGACGCTCGGCGCTCTGTCGCTGAACCGCTCGAAGTCCGTCTACCGCCGCGACTTCCCCGAGATATCGGGCGTCGTCGACATGCCCTTCTGCGACGACCGGACCTGTTCGGCGGCCTCCTGTTCGTGCGGCTTCTTCCCCGACGAGTCGTCGCCCGTCTCCCGCCTCCGGCAGAAACTGGACCCCGAGAAGGGGAACGTCGACCCCGAGGACGTGGCGTACGTCGTCCTCGAACCGATTCAGGGCGAGGGCGGCTACCGCATCCCCTCGGACGCGTTCATGGACGAACTGGCCGCGCTGGTCGACGAGTACGACATCACGCTCATCGCCGACGAGATTCAGTCGGGCGTCGGCCGCACTGGCGAGATGTGGGGGTCGGACCACTTCGCAATCGAACCCGACGTCATCACGTCGGCGAAGGCGCTCCGCGTCGGTGCGACCGTCTCCCGCCGGGACGTGTTCCCCGAGGAGAAGTCGCGCATCTCGTCGACGTGGGGCGCGGGCGACATCATCGCCTCCCTGCAGGGGTCGCTCACGCTCGACGCCATCCACGACTACGACCTCATGGCCAACGCCGTCGAACGCGGCCGGCAGTTCCAGGAACTCCTCGGCGACGCGGACCTCGCGCCAGTCACCGACGTGCGCGGGAAGGGCCTCATGCTCGCCGTCGAGTTCGACTCGAAGGAACGCCGTAACGAGGTGCAGGAGACCTGTCTCGCGAAGGGGCTGCTCACCCTCGCCTGCGGCTACGACGTGATTCGCATCCTGCCGCCGTTGGACGTGACCGAACGCGAGATAGCGCTCGGCGCGTCGCTGTTCTGCGAAGCGGTCGCCGAGTGCGCCTGACTCGCGCGGGGCGAGAGCCCGCTTACGTCGCCCGTGGCCGCCGACGTCCGTACCGGTAGCCGAGTGCGAAGACGGCCGCCGGGACGAAGACGTACGTGACGGCGGAGACGGCGAGACTGTACGTGAGGACGGTCTGTCCGACGGTTCCGACGCCGGCAACCACGTCGGGAAGGCACCGCCGCCCGCTCGCGCGCCGGAGACGGCGGCGTCGAGCGCCGCTTCGAGGGCCATCGGTAGCGCCACGACGACTGCCACCCCGGCGAGGTGGCCGGCGAGCGACCGAGTGTCGTGTTCCACAGTTGTCAGACGGAGCGGCGACGGATAGCGTTGGGGGCGGCCCCGGGCCGACTCACCGTTCGTCGGCGACGACGGTACCGAACACGTCACCGAGTTCGCGCAGCGACCCCCGTCCGACGAGGTAGTACGTCGTCGCTTCGACGCGCGGTTGCCACGCCGGCCGGTCGCCGTCGGCCATGCTGACGCCGACGTGGCCCGCGCGAATCCGACTGGCCGCCTCCGCGGCGAGGACGCTCGCGAACGGCGAGTCGTGCGTCTCCCGGACCGAGCGGAACGTCCGCATCGCCCGGCGTTTCGCGCGGAGGGCGCGCCCGGAGTCGTAACCGTCGTCGTTCGGCGAGACACCGAGGTTCGACAGGGCGAACTCGTGGGCGCGACGGGCGAGAAGCGCCCGCGCGGCCTCTGTCGTCCGCTGGACGAGGTGGCCCGAGCGGTAGCCGTCGGCGTCGTAGCCGAAACGGAAGTCGCCGTCGAAACACAGCGTGAACAGCTCCCACCGGGCCGCGCCGTACGGCGTGGACTGGTCGATATCGCGTTCTCTGAGCGCCTCTTGGAACTCGTGACGGCGCGGGTACTCGTCTATCTCGGCCACCAACGAGTCGAGCGCCGTCGCCAGCGACTCCCGGTACGGCCGCGGGTCGTCGGCGAGATTCTCGCGGTACTGGTCGCGGTAGCGTCTCGCGTTCTCGATTCGCTGTTCGGCCTGCAGGTGCGACCCCACCGTCCCCGCCACGTCGCCCGCGTCGTACGATTCGGCGGGGGGCGACGCCGCCGGTGAACGTCCCGTCGCGGTGCGAGTCGAGCCGTGCGAGCGAGAGTTCCCGCTCGACGTAGTAGAGGCGGCCGAGGTCACGGGCCGGGTCGGAGACGAGGTAGTCGCCGAGCGAGTCGCGGACGTCGTCCGCCGCCGTCCGCAGTCGGTCGCCGCGTTCCACGATGGCCGCTGCGTCCACCTCGCCGAGGGCCACCTTGGCCGCGCCGACGACTTCGCCGGCGAACTGCATCCCGTACGTCGCGTCGAACAGTCGCTCGTGCGGGTCCGACTCCGACTTCGCCGTCTCCAACCACCCGCCCGAGGGGTCGCCACCGCGGAGGTAGAACGCAACGTCGTCGTCGACGTCGGCGGTGTCGACGCGCTCCCGCAACCGCCGCGCTTCCGTCACCGCCGCTTCGAGGCGGGCGACGGCGTCGTCG
>NZ_WPCD01000336.1:0-1942 GCF_009741955.1 Halogeometricum sp. CBA1124
GTCGTCGTGCGGGAGTGTGGGCTCTCGGGCCGATGGCGTCACCGGTCCCAGTCACGGGGCGATACGGTTTTGCGAGGGGTCGTCTTTTCCCGGGCGTTTCGGCGGTCCGTAGATGCCCGGCGATGTCGACGGTCTCGCCGATCTCCAGCGCGGCGATATCCGTCGTCTCGGGGACGTACTCGACGTCCTCGTCGAGTTCCTCGACCGTCCCTCGGTTGCCGACGTGCAGTTCGAGGCTGCCGTCCCGTTCGCGGACGTAGCCGTCGACGACTTCGACGGTGATGTCGGGGTCGTACTCCTCGGCGAGGTCCGCCTTCTCGTCCCAGAGGGTCACGCGGATGCGACCCGTCGGGTCGCCCAGCGTGAGGTTGGCGACGCGGCCCTCGGAGCCGTCGTCGCGGTCGAACGTGCGCACGCTGTCGGTGCTGAGGACGCGACCCTTCAGGTTCACGTCCGAGAGGCCGAGCGAGAGGTCTTCGACGCGGTAACTGTCCTGCGTCTGGACGTCTATCTCCGCCTCGGAGTCGGGTTCGACCTTGTCGACGCTGACCTCGACGCCGTTGTAGCCGTCTTTCGGCCGGCCGGCGATGCGGAGCACCTGCCCGACTTCGAGGTTCTCGAGGGCCTCTTCGGCCATCCCGTCCCACATCGAGATACGGATTCGCCCCGTCTCGTCGGCGACTTCGACGTTGACGACGCGGCCGTCTTCGTCCTCGCCGTCGCGTTCGAACGTCCGGAGTTCGCCCACGCTCATCACCTTCCCGAGGAACTTCACGTCGTCCATGCCGGGTTCGATGTCGGCGATTCCCTCGACCTCCTCGTCGCGCAGTTCGTGCGCGAGGAGCATCGCAGCCGTCTCCTCGTCGGCGAGGCCGCCCATCTGTTCGACCTTGTCGTTCACCGCGGCCTCGAACTCCTCGAACGGCACGTCGGTGTCGAGGTCGTCGTACACGTCCTCGATGGCACCCATCTACGCGACACCTCCGACGGAGTCTCGGCGGCGCGCTTCGGTCCGGAGAGAGAGGTCCGGGACTCCGAATGCAGCGACCACAGTCATGTTCGGGACCAAGGTAGGCCCGCGCTTAAGCGTTGTCTTGTGGGGAGTATCCGGGCGCTGTCTCCCGATTTCGGCGTCTCGGCGTGGCACGGTGAGTGTGGGCTCGTACTCGGATAAAAACGTTCGCCGCCGTCAGAGCGACGCGGTGACCACCTCGCGGGACCCGTCCACGTCGGATTCGACGAGGGTCACCGTCCCGGGGAGGCCGTCGTCGAACGCGACGGTGACTTCGTAGCCGAGTCGCACGATGGCCTGCGTGCACATCGCGCCCGCCTCGCGGTCCTCCTCGGTGGCGACGACGACGCGCAGTTCGTCGGCCGCGGCGTCGTACGTCGCGCCGTCGAGGACGGCGACGGTACAGCCGTTCTTCCCGCGGACGCATCCGCGGCAGACCACCGCGTCGTCGTCCGCGCGGACCCGGGCCTCCGGACACGCGTCGACTGCCGACAGCGATGCGGCGCGAACGGTCGGTGCCGGTCTCCCGGCGTCTTCGGTTTCGTCCATGGTGTCTCCTCCGTCGGTCCGCGTGGCGGCGTCGCCTCCCGGCGCCTCGGACCCGCCGAGACAGCCTGCGAGTGGGAGGGCGAACGTCGCGACACCCGCGAGTACCGTTCGGCGTCGCATGCGTTCGCCGACGACGCGGGAGTGAAAAACGGTGGCGTAGACACAAAGAGTTCTCTCCGTTTATCGCGTCCCGAGGTGTCACACTGCGAGGGGCCGCCGTATCGCAACCGCTTTCAAGGGGTGCCGACTACGGGTAGATGAGTCCTGGTAGGGTAGTGGACTATCCTCTTGGCTTGCGGAGCCAGGGACCGGAGTTCAAATCTCCGTCAGGACGCTACATTTTCCCGCGCTACGCGACGAGCGACAGCGAGGAGCCCGCGC
>NZ_WPCD01000219.1:0-5913 GCF_009741955.1 Halogeometricum sp. CBA1124
CTCGGCGGCCTCGGCGTCGTCGCACTCGGCAGCGTCGTCGTCGAGCGACTCACGCGGACCGGCGCGGGACCGGACGTCTCGCTGGCCGAGACGGGTGCGCGGCGGCGCCGCGGGCGGTGCGGCGAACGCCACGGCGGCCACGGCGACGGCGGAGTCGACGGCCGAACCGACCGCGACGGCCGCGGAGACGCCGGCACCGACCGCCGAACCGACCGCGACGGCCGAACCCGCGGGAACGCCGACCGGGACGGGCGACGGCGGTGGCGGCGGGTTCAACATCGCCGAGGCGACGGAGACGGCGACGCCGCAGGCCACCGGAACGGAGGCGGCGGGCGACGCGACGGTGACGGAGTCCGCGCGGACGATTACCGAGTCGGCGGCGACGCGGACGCGGTCGAGACGGCGACGGAGACGCCGCAGGCGACGGGTGCGCCGACGGCGGAGCGACGGTGACCGCCGCGGCGGAGGCGACTCGGACGGCGACCGAAGCGGTCCGGACGACTGCCGAGACGACGGTGCTCTCCGGCGGCGACCCCGGCGTGACGAGCGTGGCCGCGCTCTCGCCCGGGGAACTGTTCTTCCTCGGCGGCGTCGTCACGCTGGTCTTCACGACCGCGTACTGGTGGCTGAGAAGCTAAAAGCACCATTTGACTCTACGATGCGTATATGGACCGAGCGTCCCACGGTACAACTGCGAGGTCTCACGGTGCTTCGGCCCTCCCCCCGAACCGAGCGTCGGGCGCGGTGACGCGGACCCGCGAGTCGTCGCGCGCTTCGACGGAGACTGTCGCCCGGCGTTCGATGGCGCAGGGCACCGCCGGTTCGCCGTAGACGACTGCGTGCTCCCCGAACAGGTAGACCTTCCCGGGAGCGCTGGAGACGGTCATATCCGACGATTCCGCGGACGCCGCTTAAGCGTATCCGACTGCGGTCGCTCGCGGGCGGACGACGGTCGAAAAAGAGCGACACCGGACCGCGATGCGCGCGGCTTACTCCTCGGAGAGGGCCGCCGACTCGCCCTCGTCGCCCTCGTCGGACTCGACGGCGATGTCCGACAGGTCGTCGAGTTCGTCTAAGTCGTCCTCGCCGGTCAACACCTTCACCGCGACGGCGAGGGCGACGAGGAGGAGGAGGCCGACGACCGCCGCGCCGCCGACGCCGCGACTCGACTCGTCGGCGTCCTCGGCCGCGGCGTCGGTGCCGCTCTCGACGGACTCGTCCGTCTCCTCGTCGTCGACGTCGATGGAGCTGTACCCCTCGTCGTCCTCCGATTCTTCGTCCTCCTCGGGGCCTCGCTGGAAGAAGCGAGGGCCGCTCTCGGGGGCGTTGAACTTGGCGTCGTGCAGATGAATCTCGAAGAACGTGAACGATTTCTCTCCCATACTCCGTCAGTACGCCGACAGATGGCATAACCGTTGTGCCCGTCTCGTCGTCGACGCACGGGTCGGCTCGCGGCGACGCGTATCGGTGCCTTGAGGTGCCGATTCTTCCAGTTCGAGAGCATGGACGACGACCGACTGACGTTCCTGACCGACCTGTTGACGACGCCCAGTCCCGCCGGGTTCGAGGCCGACGGCCAACGGGTGTGGGTCTCGTACGTCGAGACGTTCGCCGACGACGTGCGCGTGGACTCGTACGGCAACGCCGTGGCGGTCCACGAGGGGAGCGCCGACGGCCCCGAAATCGCCTTCGCGGGCCACGCAGACGAGATAGGATACATCGTCCGCGACGTGACCGAGGACGGCTTCCTCCGCATCGCGCCCATCGGCGGCGCCGACCGCACCGTCTCGAAGGGCCAACACGTCACGGTTCACGGCGACGGCGGCGACGTGCCGGGCGTCGTCGGGCAGACGGCCATCCACCTGCGCGACGTGGGCGAGGAGGAGTACGACGACCTGGAGGAGCAGTTCGTGGACGTGGGCGCCGAGAGCGCCGCGGAGGCGTCGGAACTCGTGGAGATCGGCGACCCCATCACCGTCGAGACGCGCGTCCGGGATCTGCACGGGTCGCGGATGGCCGCCCGCGGGATGGACAACCGCGTCGGCACGTGGGCCGCCGCCGAAGCCTCAGACGCGCCGTCGAGGCGGACGCGGACGCGACGGTGTACGCCGTGAGCACGGTGCAGGAGGAACTCGGCGTACAGGGCGCGAAGATGGTCGGCTACGACCTCCACCCGGCGCCGCCGTCGCCATCGACGTGACGCACGCGACGGACAACCCCGACGTGGCGGGCAAGCGGACGGGCCCGGTCGAACTCGGCGCGGGGCCCGTCGTCACCCGCGGGAGCGCGAACCACCCGGACGTGGTCGCACTCGCGCGCGACGCCGCCGACGCCGCGGACCTGGACGTGCAGTTGCAGGCCGCGGGTATTCGCACCGGCACCGACGCGACGCGTTCTACACCTCCCGGAACGGCGTTCCGTCGCTGAACGTCGGCATCCCGAACCGGTACATGCACACGCCGGTCGAAGTGGTCGACACCGGGGACCTCGACGGGGTGGCGACGCTCCTTCCTCGGGTCGATGGCCGAACGCGCCGCCGACGCCGCGCCGTTCGGCGTCGACCTCTGAGACGGGGGGCGCGGCACGAGTCCTGCCTCGTCGCCCGGAACCACCGGTGACGGCGCGCTGCGTGCGCCTCTCACGCACGCCGGTTAGCGCGAAAGAAAACCGTTAAAAGTCGCCAAAGGGTGCTTTGAGGTATGGCTGGAACTATCGAAGTGCTCGTTCCCGGCGGGGAGGCCAACCCCGGTCCGCCGCTCGGACCGGAACTCGGCCCGACGCCCGTGAACGTGCAGGACGTCGTGCAGGAGATAAACGAGCAGACCGCCGCGTTCGACGGCATGGAAGTGCCCGTGACGGTCGAGTACGACGACGACGGCTCGTTCACCATCGAGGTCGGCGTCCCGCCGACGGCCGAACTCATCAAGGACGAGGCCGGGTTCGAGACCGGGTCCGGCGAACCGCAGGAGAACTTCGTCGCCGACCTGAGCGTCGACCAGGTGAAGAAGATCGCCGAGCAGAAGTCCTCGGACCTCCTCTCGTACGACACGAAGAACGCCGCGAAAGAGGTCGTCGGAACCTGCACCTCTCTCGGCGTCACCATCGAGGGGAACAACCCCCGCGAGTTCAAGAAGCGCATCGACGACGGCGAGTACGACGACCAGCTCGCCGCGTAGTCGGACGCTCGGCCGTCGTCACGTGACGGCGTTCGGGGCCCGACCCCGTCCGCAGTCGCAGTCGACGGTACCCGCCTTCGACCGCTCCCGCGGGACGGCACACCCTTTTCAGCGGACCGACGCGCGAGTGGCGACCACGCCGCCGGCCGCGGCACCGCCGCCGCGGCGTCGTCGCCCCCGCGTGTGCCCTCGCTTCACACGGAGACGAGGCGTAACGCCGCCGTATCCCGGGCGCTCGGGCGATTGCTTCGACGGACTTAAGGCCGCCATTCCCATTTGCTCCGACGAGGCAGGCAGACGCCTGTTTCACTGACCCGTAGGAGCAATCCTGCGTACTACGGAGGTGAATAATGGCAGATACGATAGTTGACGCAGTCTCTCGCGCACTTGACGAGGCTCCCGAGCGGAACTTCCGCGAAACGGTAGACCTCGCTATCAACCTGCGCGACCTCGACCTAAACGACCCGTCGAAGCGTGTCGACGAGAGCATCGTGCTCCCCGAAGGCACCGGACAGGAGACGAAGATCGTCGTCTTCGCGACCGGCGAAACCGCACTCCAAGCCGAGGAGGTTGCCGACCAGGTGATGGACGGTAACGACCTCGAAGACCTTGGAGACGATACGGACGCCGCCAAAGACCTCGCGGACGAGACGGACTTCTTCGTGGCAGATGCCGATATGATGCAAGATATCGGCCGTTACCTCGGGACCGTTCTCGGTCCCCGAGGGAAGATGCCGACGCCGCTCCAACCGGACGACGACGTGGTCGAAGTTGTGAATCGGATGAAGAACACGGTCCAACTCCGCAGTCGTGACCGCCGCACGTTCCACACCCGCGTGGGTGCAGAGGACATGCCGGCCGACGAAATCGCGGAGAACATCGACGTCATCGTTCGTCGTCTCGAGGCCACTCTCGAGAAGGGTCCCCTCAACATCGACGGGATCTACGTGAAGACGACGATGGGTCCGTCGGTGGAGGTACGCGCATGAGCGAGAGCGAGTCCGTCCGCAAGACAGAGACCATCCCCGAGTGGAAACGCATCGAAGTCGGTGAACTCACCGACTTCCTCGAAGAGTACCAGTCCGTCGGCGTCGTGAGCGTCACCGGAATCCCGAGCCGCCAGCTGCAGAGCATGCGGCGGGACCTCCACGGCAGCGCGGAACTTCGGATGAGCCGTAACACGCTCGTCACCCGCGCGCTGGAGGACGTGAACGACGGCCTCGAACAGCTGACCGAGTTCGTCTACGGACAGGTCGCTCTCGTGGGCACGAACGACAACCCGTTCGGCCTCTACAAACAGCTCGAAGCGTCGAAGACGCCTGCACCCATCAACGCGGGCGAAGTCGCCCCGAACGACATCGTCATCCCCGAGGGTGACACCGGTGTCGACCCGGGTCCCTTCGTCGGTGAACTCCAGCAGGTCGGTGCGGCCGCCCGCATCATGGAGGGCTCCATCAAGGTCACCGAGGACTCGCAAGTCCTCGACGAGGGTGAAGTCGTCTCCGAGGAACTCGCCAACGTCCTGAACGAGCTCGGCATCGAACCCAAGGAGGTCGGTCTCGACCTCCGCGGCGTCTACTCCGAGGCGTCCTGTTCGAGCCCGAGGAACTCGCCATCGACGTGGACGAGTACCGCGCGGACATCCAGTCCGCCGCGGCCGGCGCCCGCAACCTCTCGATCAACGCGGGCTACCCCACGGCGCAGACCGCGCCCACGATACTCGCGAAGGCCGCCGGCGAGGCGAAGGCCCTCGGCCTGTTCGCCGCCATCGAGGACCCCGAGCTCATGCCGGACCTCGTCGCCAAGGCCGACGCGCAGCTTCGCTCGCTGGCGGCGCAGATCGACGACGAGGAGGCCCTGCCGGAGGAACTCCGCGGCGTCGAGGCGCCCGCAGCTGAGCCCGCCGACGAGGCGGACGAAGACGAATCGACTGACGAAGAAGACACTGAAGCCGAAGCCGACGACACCGACGACGACGAAGACGACGGAGACGGTGCCGACGGGCTCGGCGCGATGTTCGGATAATCAACGAGGAACTCAACAATGGAATACGTTTACGCAGCTCTCATCCTGAACGAGTCGGGCGAAGAGATCAACGAAGACAACGTCACCGACGTGCTCGAAGCCGCCGGTGTGGACGTCGAGGAATCCCGCGTCAAGGCGCTCGTCGCCGCGCTGGAGGACGTCGACATCGAGGAGGCCGTCGAGACGGCCGCCGCCGCTCCCGCGCCCGCCGCGGGCGGTAGCGCAGGCGGCGACGTCGAAGCCGCAGACGGCGACGACGACGACGACGAGGGTGGCGAGGAAGAGGCCGCAGCCGAAGAAGAGGACGACGACGAAGAAGAGGAGTCCTCCGGCGAGGGCCTCGGCGAACTCTTCGGCTGAGCCCGACGCAGTTCGCACGTCCATCCGGACGTCCCTTCGAATCGTCAGTACACCTCGCATTTTTCTGACCCCGTCCCGAGAGCGACCGCTCCGCGTCGTCACCCCCGGCCACCGCTGCTCCGACTACCGCGCCTTCGACCACCGCGCGAGCCGAGCGTTCAAGTGCGATGACGGGACCACTCCGCCGCGATGGCCGCGACGACCACACTCGCGTTCGCTCTCGCCGGCGTCTGCCTCGGGACGGTGAGCGGACTCGTCCCCGGCCTGCACGTCAACACCCTCGCGCTCCTGTTGGCCGCCGCCGCGCCGACGCTGCCCGCCCCGCCCGCCGCAGTCGGCGCCGCCGTCCTCG
>NZ_WPCD01000230.1:0-5457 GCF_009741955.1 Halogeometricum sp. CBA1124
CGCCGGTGTCGGCGACGCGTCGCAGGTCGGCCGCCTGCGGCGAGACGGCGATTCGGACGCCCGACTCCTCGGCCACGTCGCGGGCGGCGGTCGCTACTTCGATGGGGTCGCACGGGTACGCCTTGAGGTTGACGAGGATGAACACGAGAGAAGGTACTCGGTACTGAGCAAAATAGCTTGGTCATCCCCCTCGTTTTTGGGGGCCGAGCGACAGCACTCCGACATGGACGACCCGGACGAATCGGCGCCGGTGGACGGCGACCCCGCAGCGGTCGCCGAGACGTTGCAACGACACCTCGGAGACGGCCCGGACAGTTCCCGCGTCGGCGCGCTTCAGCCCATCGTGGAGGTAGTCGCGGGCTGGCGGGACGTCGAGACGGTCTCGCCGAACGAGTGGCTGTCAGCGCTCGAAGCGACGCCCGACGTCCTCTACCTTCGAACCGACGAGGGGTACCTCCGACACCGACCGGACGTGACGGGCGACAGGGACGACCCCGCACCGTTCCGTCTGGTCAGCCCCGGCGACGAGGCGAGCGCGGAGGCCCTCGACAGACCGGACGCCGCGGACCGTCTGGACGGCGTGCCGGTCACCGTCGGCGTCGTGACGGACCTCCCGGTCGGCGTCCGGGCGCGATTCATCTCGCGAGAGTGACCGCGAGTCCAAAATCGGCTGCAGAACGGGGTGGCGGCGTCAGTCCTTCCGCTTGACCACGTCGCCGAGCGTCGTCGTCGTCGAGGACCCGCCGGACCACTCGCTCTCCTCGTCGTCGTCGCCCTCGACGAGCGAGATGTCGAGTTTCCGTTCGAGTTTCGTCCGCACGTTGTCCGGCGGGAGGATGTCGCCGCGTTCGAGTTTGCGGATGAGGCTCGCCTTCTCGTTCAGCGAGTCCGCGAGGTCCTCTTGGCTCATCCCGCGACTCTCGCGGGCCGAGCGAATCTGGTCGTCGTAGTCGGCCGCTATCTCGTCCATGTCGTCGAACATGTCGCGGCGACGACGGCTCGACCCACCGCCCGAACTGGAACTCGACGAACCCGACGAACCCGACGAGGAGGACGACCCCGACGAACTCGACGTCGAGTATTTCGTGCTCGAGGAGGAACTCGACTCGGTGCGGACTTCGGTGCCGAACTCTTTGCAGTCGTCGCAGAGTTCGAGTTCGGCCCCTTCGACTTTGACCGTCGTCAGCGACGGTCGTTCCTTGCCGCACATTTCGCACTGGGGCATACCAGACCGTAGTCGGAGGGGCGATATAAAAGGCACGACGCGGGCAGGCCGGCGAGACCCGTCCAGCGCCGTCGAATCAGTCGAGGTCGGACCACGCGCCCCAGAAGCGCTGGAGCGCGGTGAAGTGGCCGATGACCGCGAAGAACGCCAACAGCCACCCGACCACCCGGAGGCCGAACACCGGGCCGGGGACGACGGCGGCGACGAACGCGGCGACGCCGATGAGGGCGAGGCGGTCCGCGCGGCCGACGAGTCCGCCGTAGGCGCGTCCCAGCCCCACGGCCTGAATCTGCGTCCCGAGGTAGGAGGTCATGAGGACGCCCGTGACGGCGGCGAGACCCAGCGCGTACGAGTCGATGCCGGCGGCGAGGCCGACGAGCATGGCGATGTCGGCGTACCGGTCGAGCACGTGGTCCAACAGGTCGCCGCCCTCCGAGGCGATGCCTTGCGCCCGCGCGAGGGCGCCGTCGACGAGGTCCAACCAGCCGTTCAGGAAGACGAACAGGCCGCCGAGGGCGTACCAGAGGGGGTCGCCGAGGTAGAACGCAACGCCGGCGGCGACGGCGAAGCCGAAGGCGACGACGCTCACCCCGTCCGGCGACAGACCGAGGCGGTCCGCGGCGCCGACGAACGGTTCCAGGAGGCGGTTGGCGACCGAGCGGTACTGGTCGAGCGTCATGGCACCCTCATAGGTAGTCGATGAAGTTCACGGTCCCGCGCGGGGATCCATCTCGCCCTCGATGGCCGCTATCACGTCGTCGGCCACCGCCTCGGGCGTGCGGTCCGTCGTGTCTATCTCGTACACCGCGTCCTCGCCGAATCGCTCGACCGTCTCCGCGAGAATCACGTCGAGGGCCTCGCTCTCGGCGTTCTCGGCTATCTTGGCCTCCTCCTCGCCGCGTTCGCGGAGGCGCGTCGCCAGTTGTTCGGGGTGACACCGGAGGACCACGGCCACGTCGGCGTCGAACAGGTGGGCCAGATGCGAGTCGAGGACGCCCTCCCAGTCGCCCAACCACTCGTTCGCGGCGTCCACGTCGACGACGAGCGAATCGCGGTCCACGTCGCGTTCGGTGTAGAGTTTCTCGTCGGCGACGGCGTCGTTCAGGTGGATGGCGTCGAGACCGGTTCGCTCGGCCACGAGGTCCGAGACGGTGGTCTTGCCGGTGCCGGGCGTGCCGGTGAGGACGACGCGTCGGGTCACGGGTTCGTCGCCTCCACATCGGCGAGCACGTCGTTCAGCACCTCGACGGCGCGTTTCGTCTCCTCGCGCGTGCCGCAGGAGACGCGGACGCACTCGGGCAGGCCGAAACTGCTCGTGTCGCGGACGATGATGCCGCGGCGCTTGGCCGCCTCGGCGACGGCCGTCCCGTCGCCCACCTCCGCGAGGACGAAGTTGCCGCCGGAGGGCCACGTCGGCGCGTCGAGTTCGTCGTGGTAGTACCGACGGGCCCACCGGGCCGTCTCCACCGACGTCTCGACGTACGCCTCGTCGTCCAGAGCGGCGAGGGCGGCGCGACAGGCCACCTCGCTCGCCGCGAACGGCGTGTTGACGCGGGCGTAGGCGTCGGCCCACGCCTCGGGGACGACGGCGTAGCCGATTCGCAGGCCGGCCAGCCCGAACGCCTTCGAGAACGTGCGGGTGACCGCGAGGTTGTCGTGGTCGTCGAGGAGTTCGACGGCGGACGGACGCTCGCTGTACTCGCCGTACGCCTCGTCGACGACGACGAGGGTGTCCTCGTCGACGGATTCGAGCAGTTCCACCACGTCCTCGCGGCGCATCTCCGTGCCCGCGGGGTTGTGCGGCGTCGTGACGTAGACGATTCGCTCGCCGTCGTAGGCGTCCAGCACCGTCTCGGGCGTCTGCGCGAAGTCGTCGGCCTTCGAGAGGCGGTACTCGGCCACCTCGCCGTGGTGGTACCGCGCCGACATCGGGTAGTAGGAGAAGCCCGGGTCGGGCGTCAGCACCCGGTCGCCCGGTTCGAGGACGGCGCGCGAGAGGTAGTCGAGTGCGCCGTCGGCGCCGGCGCTCACCCACACCTGTTCGGCGGTGACGTCCCATCGCTCCGCCAGCGCGTCGGTGAGGTCCGCGTGCGACGTCTTCGGGTAGACGTGCACCTCCGGCGCGGCGTCCTCGATGGCCGCCACGGCGTCGGGACTCGGTCCGTGGGGGTTCTCGTTCGAGGACAGTTTCGTCAACTCCTCGGGGTCCATCCCGAGTTCGCGGGCCACCTCCTCGGCCCCGCGCCCGGGTACGTACGCTTCGTGCGCGGAGAGGTCCCTCGGTTGCATGGTCGAAGGATACCGCCCGCGCTTCTTAAGGGTGCTCACACCGGCCGACGGCCGCGGCGGCCGCCTACCCGTCGGACGCCGACTCCGGCACGTACTGGCCGAACTGCGGGTCCGGCGAGAGGGCGTCGGGGACGAACGCGCGTTCGCCCGCGGCGCGGAACTTCCGAATCAGGGACTGCCCGCCCCGACCGGTGAGAAAGCCGACGTAGAGCATGGCGAGTTCGTACGCCACGTCGTGTCTGGCCGGGTTCACCGGGACGACGCCGTACTCGTTCAGAAGGAGGTCAGGCCCGCCGCCGAGGGGGCCCTCGACGAACACGGCGAGGTCGGTGTCCGCGGCGAACACGCGGTAGGTTCCCCTGTCGACCAGCGTGTACGCGCCGCGGCGACTCGACTGCCTGAGCGTGTCGCCCATCCCGTCGCCGGTGGCCTGATACCAGCGTCCGCCGGGCGAGGCGTCCGCGCGGGACCACAGCGTCCGCTCTCGGGCGTGGGTCCCCGAGTCGTCGCCGCGGGAGAGAAAGAGGGCGTCGGCCGCGGCGATTCGCTCGAACGCCGCCACGGGGTCCGCGATGTCTGCGATGTCCGCCGGGTCGTCGCCGGGGCCGACGACGAGGAAGTCGTTGTGCATCAGGGCGCGGCGGTTCACGCCGTGGCCCGCGCGGATGAACTCGTCCTCGGCCGACCGGGCGTGGGCGACGACGACGTCCGCGTCGCCGTCCCGCGCCGTCCGCAGGGCCGCGCCCGTCCCCTGCGAGAGCGTCTTGACGCGGACGCCGAACCGGTCGGCGACGCCGCGTGGAGGCGTCCAGCAGGCCGGTCGTCGTACGCCGGTCGTGGCCGTGGCGAGCGTGAGGCGTCGCGTCGAGACCCGACCCGTCCCGCCGCCGTCCGCGTCTCCGCGTCCGTCTCTCCGCCGTCCGTCCGACCGGCCGCTTCGGCGGCGTCGCCCGTGCATCCGGCGGCGGCCGCGACGCCCGCGACGCCGACCGCACGGAGGTAGCCTCGCCGTCTCATGTGTCGCCGGTTCGGCCGCGCGGCTGAAATAGGTGCGGTTACGTTTTCAGTGAGAAGTAACTGGCGACAGTTACAACGAGGACTCGACGGCGGCCGCCGCGCGCAGGGCGAGGGCGGCGATGGTGAGCGTCGGGTTCATCGCCCCACCCGTCGGGAAGACGCTGGACCCGACGACCCAGCAGTTCGACAGGTCGTGCGCGCGCATCTCCGCGTCGACGACGCTCGAATCGGGGTCCTCGCCCATCCGCGTCGTCCCCATCTGGTGGAACGCCGGGCCGGTGTGCTCGGGGCCGACCATCCAGTCCACCGACGCCCCGAGTTCCTCGAACACGCGTCGCTGAATCTCGTTCGCACGGCGGAGCGCCCGGCGCGTCTCCGCGTCGAGCGACCACTCCACGTGCGGGACCGGGTTGCCGTGGTCGTCGGTCCGGGAGGGGTCGAGCGTGATTCGGTTCTCCGCGCGCGGCAGTTGCTCGACCAACGCCCCCATCGCGAGGTGCGTGCCGTACGACTCGCGCAGGTCCCCGAGGAGTTCGTCGCCCCACGTCTCGGCGTGCATCGCCTCGACGACGGGCGACGGTCCGGCGTAGTTCAGGAACTCCAGTTTCATCCCGTTCACCGGGTCCGCGTCGTCGTAGAACTGGTGGCACTCGCTGGTGTTGAAGCCGACGTGGTTCTGTCTGGTCGCCTCGTCGACGCGGCCGCCGCGCCCGCGAACAGGTGGTCCATGAAGTACCGCCCGACGGCACCGCTGGCGTTGGCGAGGCCGTCGGGGTGCGCCTCCGACTTCGAGAGGAGGAGGAGGCGGGCGTTCTCGACGCCGCCGCAGGCGACGACGAACCGGCGGGCCGCCTGTTCGCGTTCGGTGCCGTCCGGCGTGGCGTAGACGGTGCGTTCGACCGTCTCGCCGTCGTCGCCGTGTTCGA
>NZ_WPCD01000160.1:0-8616 GCF_009741955.1 Halogeometricum sp. CBA1124
CGAACACGGTCACGTCCGCGCCTGCCTCGGCGAGGTGTCGCGCCGCGACGAGGCCCGCGAGGCCCGCGCGGCGACGACGACGCTGTCTCCGTCCATACGTCCGCGTCGTCCGGCGAACACAAAAGAGGGGCGGGGTTCCGGAACGGCCGCGGGGGCCGATTACCGAACGTCAGAACTGCCGGTCAGTCGCTACTCTCCGCCGCTCCCTTGCCGTTCCCCTGTTGGAGGCGCTTCCACTCCTGGTGGCCCTGTTTGAGGATGTCGTAGGCGGCGTCGCGCGAGTCCCAGCCCTCGATCACGATCTCCGCGTCGCCGGGTTCCAGGTTCTGTAGGTGCGGAAGAACTCCTCGATGACGTTCTGCTGGTGTTCGGGGATGTCCTCACGCGCCTCGATGTGCCCGAACCGCGGGTCGTCGGCGGGCACGCCGATTATCTTGTCGTCTTTCTCGCCCGTATCGTTCATCCGGATGACCGCGACCGGACGAAGGTCGAAGATGCAGCCCGTGAACAGTCCGTCCTCGGTCAGCGCCAGGAAGTCGAGCGGGTCGCCGTCGCCGCCGGCCGTCTGCGTGAAGAAGCCGTAGTCACCCGGGTACACGACCGAACTGTAGAGCGCGCGGTCGAGTATGAAGCCCGGAATGTCCTTTCGGTACTCGTACTTGATCTGTCCGCCTTTCTCTATCGCGGCGACGGCCGTCGCCGTCTGCGGGAAGTTGTCGGTCTGTTCGACACCGTCGACCAGGTTCGTGGGTTCGTGAGAGCTCATCGAATCGGATCCGTCTTGCTTCGCGTGCGCGTTGCCGTCTTCAGAAGCCGCTGTGCGCCCAACTGCCGACATCCCTGCCAGGCTTCCGACGCCCGCGAGGAACGAGCGACGAGAGCCCGACGGTACCAGGCCGCTGTTGTCGTCCGCCATGCGCCTACAGCTCCAGGCACGACATTATTAGAATTTTATAATAGTCTAAAATAATACTAACACCAGAATGAATCAATGGGGAACGGTATATATTAATCGAGGAGCCGACTGTACGGAAATCGTACTAGTCTGCCCCGTTCGTCGGTGAGAGCCGCTCTCTGTGGTCTAGCTCCGTCGAAACACCGGTTCGGTTATGTTTCCGAGTGCGAGGCTGACGGTACGCGCTGTACCGACCCCCGAGCAAAGCGTGGCTCGGGGTCAGAGGGGGGCGGGAAATGACCAGACGTTAGTCCGTCGGCCCGTAGCCTCCACTATGGACACGAGCGAGGCGTTTCGCGGACTGGAGTGCGCCGAGACGGGCGAGCGATACGACGCGGCGGAGACGGGCGAGAGCGACGCCGGCGCGCACCTGTCGCCGGTGTACGACTTCGACGCGTCGACTGGGGCGACGGCGCGCTCTCGGACCGGCCGACGGACACGATGTGGCGCTACGCGGACCTCCTGCCGTTCGCGTCCCCGCTGACGGCCGACGAGGGGGCGACGCCGTTGGTGGAGTCGGCGGCACTCGCCGACGAACTCGGCGTCGGGACGCTCTCGGTGAAAGACGAGGGACGCAACCCGACGGGCACCGTCCTCGACAGGGGACTGTCGCCCGCCGTCACCGCCGCGCGCGAGGCGGACGCCGAACTGGTCGCCCTCGCCGCCGCGGGCAACGCGGGGCAGTCAGCGGCGTCGTACGCCGGCATGGCCGGGCTTCGCTCCTACGCGTTCGTCCCCTCCCGCGCGCCGTTCTCGAACAAGGCGATGGTGAACGTCCACGGCGGGGAGATGCGCGTCGTCGGCGGGCGGTACCCCGACGCCGAGGCGGGACTGCACGAGCAACTGCAGTCCGACTGGTTCACGCTGCAGGAGTTCGACAACCCGTACCGCCACGACGGCGTCAAGACGTTGGCGTTCGAGGTGGCGGAGTCGCTCGGGTGGTCGGTGCCCGACGCCGTCGTCGTTCCGGCGAGTACGGGCGAAGTCGTCGTCGGCGTCGCGCAGGGCTTCCGCGAACTCCGCGAACTCGGTCTCGTCGACGCGGTGCCGCCGTTGTACGCCGCGCAGGCGTCCGGGTGTGCGCCCATCTACGCCGCCCACGAACGCGGCGAACGCGACGTCGAGGCGTGGGCGAACCCCGACACCATCGTCGGCGAGTTGGAGATTCCCGACCCGAAGGGCGGCGCCGCCGCCGTTCAGGCCGTCGAGGAGGCGGGCGGCGACGTCCTCGCCGTGGACGACGACGACATCCTCGAGAGCGCCGTCGTCGCCGCGCAGACGGCGGGCGTCGAAGTCGGCACCGCGGGCGGCGCGGCGATGGCCGCCGCGTGGCGACTCGCCGAGGAGGGGGTCGTGGACGAAACCGACCACGTGGTCGTCGTGAACACCGAGTCCGGGACGAAGACGGCGGATATCCTCCGAAGCCACCTGATGGGTCAAGGAATCTGAACCTGCGACGGCGCTTCGTCACGTAATCGACCACTATTATTCCCAGCAGGTTTTTGTTTTAGACCCGTCTAATCCGCCGTATGTTGAGCGACGTGATGGAGGACTACCTCAAAGCCATCTACCAGATAGAGGCGACGTCCGGTCCCCCCCGTCTCTACCTCGGCCATCGCGGAGTACCTCGGGAAGACGCCGCCCACGGTCACGAGCATGCTCGGGAAACTCGAAGAACGAGGGCTCGTCGAACGCGAGAAGTACAAGGGCGTCGAGTTGACCGCCGAGGGTGAGACGGTCGCCCTCGAGGTGTTGCGGCACCACCGCCTGCTCGAGTCCTACCTCGCCGAACACCTCGATTACTCGTGGAGCGAGGTCCACGAGGAGGCAGACGCCCTCGAACACCACATCTCCGAGGAGTTCGAACGCCGCGTGGCGGACGCACTCGGCAACCCGACCGTCGACCCCCACGGCGACCCGATTCCATCCGCGGACCTCGCGCCCATCGAACACGACGAGACGGACGCCCTGACCGACCACCCCGTCGGTGACCGCGTGGTCGTCGCGCGGGTCAGCGACCGCGACGAGGAGGAGTTGGAGTACCTCGCGGCGGCCGGCATCACGCCCGGAACCGCGCTCGAAGTCGTGGACGTGGCCCCGTTCGGGATGGTCACCGTGCGGACCGAAGGCGGCGACGAACAGAGCCTCCCCGACTCGGTGGCCGCGTCCATCCGCGTGAAGTCGCTGGAGGACGCCGACGCCGCGAGTGACGACGGAAACGGCGGCAACGGGGAGGTGCAGACGACGTGAGCGGCTACTGGGAGATAGTCGCCATCGCCCTCGTCACCCAGTTGGCGGTGCTGCCGGGCGAGAAGGTCCAGTTCATCATCGCCGGCCTCTCGACGCGCTACAACCCGCTGGTGGTCGTCGCCGCCGCGGGGTCGGCGTTCGCGGGGTGGACCGCGCTCGAAATCCTGTTCGGACAGGCGCTCCGGTCGGCCCTCCCGCCCGTCGTCCTCGACGCCATCTCGGCGGCGTTGTTCCTCACGTTCGCGGTGCTGCTCTACCGGTCGGCGCCCGACCCGAACGAACCCCACCGGGACCTCGCGGCGGAGACGGACGGCGGGGTCGCGAGCCTGACCGACCGGGTCGACCTGCCCGCCCCGTTGGACCGCCTCTCGGGGTCGTTCGGCGGGTTCGTCCCCATCTTCGCCATGATGGCCGTCGGCGAGTTCGGCGACAAGACCCAACTGGTCACCATCGGACTGGCCGTCGAGTACGGCGCAACCTCGGCCATCTGGCTCGGCGAGATGCTCGCCATCATCCCCGTGAGCCTCGCGAACGCGTACCTGTTCCACACGTTCTCGCACCGGTTCGACGTGCGGAAGGCGCACTTCCTCTCGGCGGCCCTGTTCCTCTTCTTCGGCCTCGACACGGTGCTGGCGATGCTGACGGGCTTCTCCCTCTGGGAGACGGCCGTCGGCGTCGTCACCGCGGCGCTCGGATTCGCCTGACGCGGCGAACGAATCAGTCCCGGTCGTCCCCTCCCGCCGCGTCGCTCGTTCCGGTCCGCTTCGCTCGACGCCGTCGCCGCGTTCCCGGCGGCGGTGACCGTTTTCGGTTGATTTATCCACCGCTCGGTCCGGGAGGTGTACGTGGCAACCGTCGTCGTCACCCTCCTGGCGGGCGTCGTCTTCGGCCTCGCGCTGGCCGCCCCGCCCGGCCCGATGAACGCCATCATCGCCGAGGAGAGCGTGCTCCACGGCTGGCTGGCGGGGTTCAAGGCCGGTCTCGGGGCGATGACCGCCGACGCCATCTTCTTCGTCCTCGCTGCGCTCGGCGTCGTCGCGTTCGTCGAGCGGTTCCCCACGCTCCGGGCCGTCATGGTCGGCATCGGCGGCGTGTTGATGCTCTACTTCGCCTACGGCGCCGCCCGCGACGTGCAGTCGTCGTTCCACGCCGCCGCCGACGCTGAGGTCAGGAAGACGGGCACCGGCTTCACGAAGGCGTTCGTCCTCGCCCTCACGAACCCGTACCAGATTCTGTTCTGGCTCACCATCGGCGTCGGCCTGCTGGACCCGGGGACGCTGGACGTCCTCGCCGAGACGCCGTACGTCGGCGCGTCGCTGGCCGGCCTCCTCGTGGTCGAGACGGGGTCGCCCGCGCTCGTCGTCGGCTTCTTCGGCGGCATCGTCGTCTGGATAACGGGCTTCCCGGCGGCCCTCGTCGGCGCCGAGCGACGCGTGAACGCTCTCGCGCCCGTCGTCGCCGGCGCGAGCGCCGTCGTCCTCGCCGGCTTCGGCGTGCTGTTCCTCTCGCAGGCCGTCGGGACGTTCGTGCCGGCGTGACATTCCGGCCGTCGCCACCGCCGAAACACTAACACTTTCATCCGTGAGGGGGGAGGTTCCACCATGTTCGACAAGTCTACGTGGATACAACTCCCGCGAAACGTCCTCGTGGGTCACGGCGTGCTCGACGAACTCGCCGACGCGGTGGACGAACTCTACCTCACCGGTCGGCCGTTCCTGGTCACGAGTCCGACGCCGAACGACATCGCGGGCGACGCCGTCCGCGCGCAGTTCGACGACCCGGCGTCGGTCACCATCGAGACGGCGAGTTTCGAGTCGGTCGAACGCGTCGTCGCCGCCGCGGAGGCGGCCGACGCGGGCTACCTCGTCGCCCTCGGCGGCGGCAAGGTCATCGACACGGCGAAGATGGCCTCCGACAGCCTCGACTGCGGCTTCGTCTCCGTCCCGACGGCGGCGAGCCACGACGGCATCGTCTCCGGCCGGTCGTCCATCCCGGAGGGCGACACGCGCCACTCCGTCGCCGCGACCCGCCGTTGGCCGTCGTCGCCGACACCGCCATCCTCGCGGAGGCGCCGTGGGAACTCACCACCGCGGGCTGTGCGGACATCATCTCGAACTACACCGCGGTGAAGGACTGGCAGTTGGCCCACCGCCTGAAGAACGTCGAGTACTCCGAGTACGGCGGGGCGCTCTCGCAGATGACCGCGGAGATGCTCGTCGACAGCGCCGAGTCCATCAAACCCGGGCTGGAGGAGTCCGCGTGGGTCGTCGTGAAGGCGCTCGTCTCCTCCGGCGTGGCGATGTCCATCGCCGGCACCTCCCGGCCCGCCTCGGGCGCGGAACACCTGTTCAGCCACCAACTCGACCGACTCGTCCCCGGACGCGCCCTGCACGGCCATCAGGTCGGCGTCGGGGCCATCGTCACCGAGTACCTCCACAGCGGCGAGAAGGGCGAGTGGCGCGACATCCGCGACGCCCTCAGCGAGGTGGGCGCACCGACGACGGCCGGCGAACTCGGCATCGACGACGAGACGATTATCGAGGCGCTCACGACGGCGCACACCATCCGCGACCGGTACACCATCCTCGGCGACGGGCTGCGCGAGGACGCCGCCCGCGAGGCAGCCGGGTTCACGGGCGTCATCTAGCGCTCCCGCCACCGCACCGTCTCGCCCCTGCGACACCGCCTCTGTCCCCGCCACCGCGCCCCGAATCGCCGTCCCGAATCCGAAGAGGGAATACGGGCGCTTCCCAACGCCCGCTATGGCAACTGCGAGCGCCGACAACGCGCTGAAAGAGCATCCGCTGGCCGTCACGGCCGTCCTCTCGGTCGTCGGCTACGGCCTCGTCGTCGGGACGTTCCTCGGCTTCGTCCCCGGGGGCGTCTACCCCGACCTCTCGCTGTCACAGGTGAACCTGCTGTCGGACGCCATCGCCGCCGTCAACGCGGTGAACGTCCTCGTCATCGCCGCCGGGTGGCGGTGGATCCGCCGCGACGAGGTGAAGAAGCACGCCGCCGCGATGGTCACGTCGTTCGGTCTCATCCTCGTCTTCCTCGTGATGTACCTCACGAAAATCGGCGGCGGCGGCACGAAGGAGTTCGTCGGCCCGGCGTTCGTCTACTACCCGTATCTGGCGATGCTGGCGATACACATCGTCCTCTCCATCGTCGCCGTGCCGGTGGTGCTGTACGCCCTCGTCCTCGGCATCTCGCACTCGCCGGCGGAACTGCGCCGCGAGACGCCGCACCGGCGCGTCGGCCGCATCGCCGCGGGGTCGTGGCTGCTCTCGCTGAGTCTCGGCGTCGTCACCTACTTCCTCCTCAACCACGCCTACGGGTGGGAGTACACCCAGTCCGCGGCGGCCGCACTCGTCTCCGCGCCGTTCTGAGGCGGATTCGCTGCCGCTCGGACCCGCCGCGACCCGACGAGCGAATGTCGAGGATTTTTATCACGCGGCCGCAAGCCGATGCGTATGCGAATCGCGTTCGTCTCGATGTTCACCGAACAACTCCGAGCCGACGGTGCCACGAGACGGATGCGACGGGTCGCCGAACGCCTCGCCGCGCACGGCCACGACGTGTCGGTCCTCTGCGCGCAGTGGTGGGAGGGCGACGTCCCCGAGTTCGAACAGGAGGGGGTGAACTACGTCGCCGTCACGGAGACGCCGTCGGCGACGACGTTCGCCTCGAAGGTGCCGTTCGCCCTCCGGCGCGTCAAACCCGACGTGATTCACGCGACCAACAGTCCGCCGACGCAGGTGACCGGCGCGAAGACGGCCGCGCGCCTCCTCCGCGTCCCCGTCGTCGTGGACTGGTGGGCCGAACGCGAGGGCGACTCCCGCGGCGCGTCCAAGCGGGCGGCGCGCGGCGCCAAGCGCGTCGTCACCCCCTCGCAGATGGTCAAGACCACGGTGCGGGAGTTCGGCGTGAGCGAGGACGCCGTCCGCGTCGTCCCCGAGTCCATCGACTTCGACCTGATACGCGAGGCCGAGACGGACGACCGGGCGGACATCCTCTACTCGCGGCACCTCGACCAGTACGCAAACGTCGAATCGTTCTTCCTCGCACTCGCCGAACTCCGCGACAAGGACTGGCGCGCCGCCGTCGTCGGCGACGGGCCGGAACGCGCGCAGGCCGAACAGACGGCCGCGGACCTCCGCATCGACGACCGGGTGGAGTTCCTCGGCGAACTCCCGCCCGAGGAGTTCGTCCCCATCATGAAGGGCGCGCACGTCTTCGCGCAGACGGCGGCCGTCGAACCGTTCGCCACTCCACTGCTGTGGGCGCTCGCGTCCGGATGCGTCGGCATCGTCGAGTACCAGGCGCGGTCGAGCGCGCACGAACTCGTCGTGAACTGCGACCGGGGCGCGCGCGTCACCAGCCCGCAGGAACTCGCCGACGAGATTTCGGCGGCCGCGGGCTACTCGCAGGAGTCGCTCAACGAGGCGTTCGCCGCGTACGACCACGACGACGTGATTCGCCGCTACGAGACGATATACGAGGACGCCGTCGACGACTACGGGTTCTTCTGACACCGCTCTCCCTCCGCCCTTCTCACCGGCGTCGAAGCGCCCGTTCACCGCCGGAGATCGAGTGGCTTCGTTCCGCCGGCACGAACCGCGCCCTCACCAGCGGTGCCCGCCGATGTCGAGTATCGCGCCGCAGCGACGGCACTCCGTCACCTGCAACGGGTCCGAACGTGCGTGGTTGACGACGACGGCCGTCGGGCCGCTCGGTTCCCCGCACCGTCTACACCTGTCTCCCGCCGACGTTGTCTTCACTCGCATAGTACTTCGGGACGTGTACACGACCCGTGACAGCAACTACCTTCGTGTCGGATTCCGGAACGTCACCCCGTCTGTCGCGTGTTCTGTTGCCCGTCCGCGAACGGGGTCTCTCCCGTGCGCTCCGGGAATCCCATCCCCGAGTTACATTTCGCTCGCCCGCGTACCGCCGAGCGATGTCCGCCGCCCTCCACCTCGCCGTTCGACTCGTCCACGTCCTCGGGATGGCAGCGCTCGTCGGCGGTAGCGCGGCCACGTGGTACGCGCTCCGCATCGACCTCCCGCGGTCGCTCCGCTTCGCGACCCGCTTCGAGTGGCTGTTCTGGGCGTCGCTGGGGCTCATGGTCGTCACTGGCGTCGGCAACCTCGGAACGCTCGGCCCGCCGGCGCCCGCGACTCGCTGGGGAACGGTGCTGACGGTCAAACTGGCCGTCGTCCTCGCCGTCGGACTCGGCTCCGCCGTCCGGTCGCTCGCAGTCGGTCGACTCCGTGGCCGCGTCGCGGACGCCGCGACGCGCGCGCGCTCCGGCGACTGTACGCCGCGACGGCGTGGTCGCTCGTCCTCCTCGTCGCCTCGCGGAGTGCTCGCGCATGGCTGACCGGGACGAAGCAGTCGCGCGCGACGGC
>NZ_WPCD01000155.1:0-8802 GCF_009741955.1 Halogeometricum sp. CBA1124
TCGTCGAGGGCGAGTCGCTCTCGGAGACGCTGGCGTTCGCCAACGCCGTGGCCGCGGTGACGACTACCGCGGCGGGCGCGATGACTGCGCTGCCGGGCCGCGAGGCGGTCCGGCGGTTCAGAGAGGAGCCGTAACCGCTTACTTCACGAGACGCTCGGCGATGCGACGGGCGCCCTCGGCGGGCGCGAGGTCCGGTCGGTCCGCCGAGATGCACTCCACGTCGCGGTTGAGTTCCGCGGAGAGACGCGCCTGGAACTCGTCGACGATGCCCGGGATGCAGGCCATCCCGCCCGTGAGGACGATGGGCTTCGAGAGCGCCAACTGGTAGGGCTTCATGTGGTCGTTGGCCAGCGTCGAGAGGAAGTTGTTCGCCACCTCGTCGACGGCGTCGTCGAGGTAGTCGTCCAGCGGTTCCATCACGGAGCGCTCGATGGTGAACTCGTGAGAGCCGCCGCCGGGTTGCTGAATCACGTCCGTGAACGGTTCGAACGCGTCGAAGTCGGCGTGCTCCTCCTTGTACTCGCGGGCCGTCGTCAGGTCGATGTTCACCCGCCCCTGCGTCTCCTCCTCGACGGCGTTGGCGATGCGGCGGTCCACCTCGTTGCCGGTGACGCGCCCGAGACGAACGGCGACAGTTGCTCGCCGTGGCGGTACGCCGAGGCTTCGAGGTTGGTCGACCCCATGTTGACCGCGGCGAACACGCTGTCGATGGCCTCCAAGTCGTCGCCGAACGCCGGGATGGCGCCGCAGAGCGACTCGGGGAAACTCCGGACGAGTGCGTCGCCAACCGGGCTCTCCTCGATGACGCGGTTGAGGTTGCGCAGGCCGGGTTCGTTGTCTATCGTGGGTATCGCGTAGACGACGGCGCTGTCGCCGTCGAGGCCGTTCGCGTTCACCAACTCGGTGAAGAACTTCTTGGCCAACTCCGCGCCCTCGTCGTCCTCGGGCAGACCCGAGCGGAGCATGTACTCGACCCTGTCGGGGTACTCCTGTGCGGCCTGTTCGCCGTAGAGCACGCGTTCCTCACCGGTGATGGCGTCTTCGTACGTCGCCAGACAGGTGAGGGTGCGAACCGTCTCCAGTTCGCCGTCGTCGTCGTAAAACTGGAGTATCGTGCGGGTGCTCCCGAGTTTCACACCGACCGGCGTCGGTCCTTTCGAGTCGTCGAACGAGGCGTCTTCGTCTGTTCCATCCTCCGCCATACGCCTTTCGTAGCGAAAGGGGGTGAAAAGTCTTTGTTGTCGTCTGACGCGCGTCGTGCGGTTAGCGAAGTTGCGGCGGCGGCGACTCCGTCGGTTCGCCGCCCGCCATCGAGGCGAGTTGGGCGACGTAGACGAGGCTGAGGTGGTGGTCGTCCACGTCGAACTCCGTCGTGTTCGAGACGTTGCCCGAGAAGCCGATGAGGTAGTCGTGCAGTTCCGTCTCCACGTCCTCGGTTATCCAGTCGACCGAGAGGTAGTAGCGAAGCGCGTCCATCGTCCGCTTGAACCCGCCCTTCAGGACGAGGAACTCCAGCCAGTCGAAGACGACGCGTTCGGCGGCGTACTCCTTCGGGAGTGGTCGAGAGGTACGGTTTCGTCCAGCGACCCGCCCGCGGCGGCCGTCTCGTGGACGAGCAACTGTTCGAGCTGGTTGTGTCGAAGTGCCTCGCCGGCGCGCCCGCGGGGCCGGTCGCGGACCGGCTTGTCGAAGCGGAACTCGCCGACCTCGTCGAAGTCGTACGCCCGGTCGTCGCGAGAGCGGTCGTAGCCGAGTTCGTCGAACCCGCCGCGGCGGCCGTCGCGGCCGTCGTCTCGCCCGTCGCCGCGCCGGCCGTCGCCGCCACGTCGGCGCTCTCCCAGTCCGAAGTGGTTGGCGATGCGGTCCGCGCGGACGACTTCGTCGTGGGCGTCGGCGTGGTCGCTGTACCCCTCGCGGGGGCGACGGAGTCCGTCGTCCCGTCGGGACCGGCTCCGCCGGTCACGGCGGTCGTAGTCGCCGTCGCCGTCGCGGCCGTCGTGTCTGTCACGACTGTCGCGGCCGTCACGGCCGGACCCGTCGCGCGACCGGCGTCCCTCGTCGCCGCGCCGGCCGCGGTCCTCGTCGTAGCCGCGGCGAGGCTCTCGGTCGTTCGTCCCGTCTCGGTCGGAGCGTCGTTCGTCGGCGATGCGCCGGAGTTCGCGTAGGTCGTAGTTGTCGGGGTCTATCTTCATTGCCTCACCTCGCTCGCACGGCGTCGACGCCGTACGGCCGTCTCCCGCCTCGGAGACGGGTGCGTTGGTGCAGAACAGCCACGGCTGCTTGATAAACCTGCCCCCGTGAATATCAGCTAAGATAACGAAATCGCGTCACCGCGCTGACCGCCGCGTTCCCCGTCGCCTGTCGCACTTCGCCGCACCCGTCAGTCGTCCGCGTGGGTGGTCGCCTCGTCGTCGGGACCGGTCGCCCCCTCGCTCGGACTGCCCGTCGCGCCGCCGACGGTGTCGGTGGTCGTCCCGTTCGGACCGGTGCCGGTGTCGGGTTCGTTCCCCGCCGACCCGTCCACGGCCGCGTCCCGGGCCTCGAACCGGTCGAGCATCGACACCAACTGCGCGGTGTCCGCCGACAGCGACTGCATCCGGTCGTCCACGTCGCCGAGCGTGTTCGTCTGCCCCTCGGCGGCGGTGGCGACGCGCCCGCCTCGCCCGCCATCTCCTCGGCGATGCTCGCTATCTCGTCGGCCATCGCCAGCACGTCCTGCGCCGAGGCGGCCTGTCCGCTCGTGGCGTCGGTTATCTCGTGGACGCTCGCGTTCGTCTCCTCGACCTGTTCGACGATGTCGTCCAGCGACTCGATGGCTCCCTCCACGTCGGCGGCCCCGTCGCGGACGCCGGCGCGCATCCGTTCCATCCGCTCGACCACGCGTTCGCGCTGGTCGCCGATGTCCTCGACGAGCGCGGAAATCTCCTCGGCGGAGGCGCGCGTCTCCTCGGCCAGCGACTTCACCTCGCGGGAGACGACGGCGAACCCCTCACCGTCTTCGCCCGCGCGCGCGGCCTCTATCTGCGCGTTCAGCGCCAGCACGTTCGTCTGTTCGGCCACGTCGGAGATGACCTCGACCACGTCGCCTATCTCGCCGAGTCGTTCGTCCAGTCGGTCCACCTCGGCGACGGCGCGTTCGGTCTCCGTGCGGATGTCGTCTAAGCCGTCGAGGGCGTCTCCGGCCGCCTCCGCGCCGCCGTGAGCCCGGTCCGCGGTCTGCGCGGAGAGCGACGCGAGTTCGTCCGCGGCCGACGCGATCTGCTGGACCGACGCCGAGAGGTCGTTCACCTCCTCGGTGACGCGGGTGAGACTCTCGCTCTGTTCCTCCGCGCCGGCGGATATCTGCTCGATGGACTCGGCCACCTCCCGACTCGTCTCGCTGACGCGTTCGGTGCTCTCGGCGACCTCTTCGCCGAGGGCGGCGACCCCCTCGCCGAACTCCGAGACGGTGACGATGGTCGCCTCCATCTCGTCCATCATCCCGTTGAACGACTCCGCGATGGTCGCCATCTCCATCGACCGACTGTCCTCGTCCATGCGGGCCGTCAGGTCGCCCGCGGCGGTTCGCTCCATCACCTCGCGGTACGCCTCGGCGTCCGCACGCTGGTCGCGCAGGTCGTCTCGCATCTGGGCGACGCCCGCGAACACGTCGCCGAACTCGTCCTCGCGGTCCACGTCGAGGTCGGTGTCGAGTTCGCCCTCGCGCAGTCGCGTCACCGCCTCGGACAGGTTCCGGAGCGGTCTGACGGTGATGCGGCGGAGGAGGTAGCCGACGCCCGCGAGGGAGACGACGGCGAGGCCGACGATGAGCAGGACGTGCGTCCCGACGGTGTGCTGGAGGCCGTACGCCGTCGCCGTCGGGACGTAGACGAGGACGACCAGGCCGCGTCCGACGGGCGCGTACGCGAGGAGGTGCCGTTCGTCCATCGCGTCGGTCGGGCCGCGTTCGACGACGCCCGACTTGCCGCTGAACGCCTGTCCCAGCACCTCGGTGTCGGGGTCAACGTCGCTCGTCCCCGAATCGTCCGTCGCGAACAGCGTCTCGCCGTCGGAAGCGGTGACGCGCACGAGCGACCCGTTCATCTCCGTGTCGAGGCGGGACCGGAGGACGGAGACGTCGGCGGTGACGATGACGACGCCGGACGGTTGGCTCTGCACGGCCGAGGCGAACGCCACGACGCGGTCGCCCGACGCCGCCGTGTAGGGGTCCGAGCGCACGACGTTGTCGGCGAACGTCGTCCCGGCGCGAGAGACGAGCGACCCGTCGCTCCACGGCGTCGCGCCGACCATGGAGTCGTTGGAACTGGCGACCACCTCGCCGGAGTTCGCGTCGACGTAGTGAATCGCGGTGTATCCCAGCGGCAGTTTCGTCCGTTCTGTCTTCAGTTCCTCGCTCAGGAGGTCCGGGTGCGCGTCGTACATGTCGTACGAGGAGAGCATCCGCGTCGTCTCGCGTCGCTGCTGCATCCACTCTCCCAGTTGGTTCGCCTGCAGTTCCGCCGTCTGCGCGACGTCGGACTGCGCGTTCGACTGTACCTCGGCGGCGACGGTCTGGTACTCGATGGCCGCGAACCCGGCGAACAGGACGATGACGACGAGAAACAGCGAGACGAGTTTCCGCAGATAGCTCTTCTGGACCTGTCTCGGAACGACCGTCCACCCGCCGGACCGTCGCGGCGAACTCGGCGCGCCGTCGCGGCGCGACAGCGAGCGGACCCGTTCGCCGAGACGACTAATCACGTCACGTAACCGACTCATGCCCACTGGTCGCGGGGGTCATCGAATAAAACCACGTACCGGAGAATCATCAGTGATAACTGGGCGGCGGATCTCGCCGCGTCGAACGGTGTCAGAGAGTCGCTTTGCCGACGTGCGCGCTCCGGACGTGGAGCGTCCCCGTGGCCTCGAGTTCGAGCGACCGTCCGTGTTCGCCGCCGACGTCCTCGGCGACGATGGGAACGCCCTCGCGGGCGAGCACCTCTCGGACGGCGACGACGTTACGCTCGCCGATAGTGCCGTCCGCCGAGGAGAACTCGAACATCGTGCTGCCACCGGCGAGTTTCGCTCTGACGAGGTCCGGGTCGGCACCGCGGTCCGCCATCTCGGCGAGGAGCGCCGGGACGGCCGTGTCGGCGTACTTCGCCTCGTTCGGGTCGCCCTCGGCGTAGGGAAGCATCGCGTGCGCGAGGCCGGCCACGCTGGCCCGACTGTCGTAGAGCGCGACACCGATGCACGACCCGAGACCGCTGGTGGTCAGCGTATCGTCGCCCGTGACGACGGCGTAGTCGGCGATGCCGACTTTCGTCCGTTCGGCTCTCGTTCGCGTTTCGGTCGTGCTGCTCGTGTAAACTTTCATCGTGGTTTGTTCGGGGGGAGAACGGCACGAGAGTCGAGACGCCCCCGCGTCGTCACGCCCTCGCCGACAGACGTCGGGACGGGCGCGCCGACTCGGACGGTCCGGCAGACGCTCGTGGTCGTCTCCTGGTCAGGGTCGCTGTGCCTCCGCCGCGAGGTGGTCGAGGGCCTCGCGGAGTTCGGCTTCGTTCGGCAGCGCGTAGATGTCGCAGGTGAACTCGTCGTTCTGTGTCCGAATCGCCGAATCGATGAGGAACGCGTACTCCTGTGCCTGCGCGAGTTCGGTCGCCAGCGGGTCGATTATCGCCGACCCGATGTCGTCCACGTACGTCGGGGGGGGAGATGTCGATGGTCGTCTCCAGCGCGTTCGCCCAGCCGTCGATGAACCCGGAGGTGACGATGTTGCCTATCTCTTGAATCGCGCTCTGCTGCATCGCGGCGTCGGCCTCCATGCCGGGCATGAGAGCGTCCGCGACGCGGTCCGCGGACGCGTCGTCGAACAGGATGGCGATGTAGCCCGAGGGCGTCCCCATGAACTCGAGGACGACGCCGCGTCTGGTCGCGTCCGTCAGTTCCATCGGCACCGCCTCGATGGGGACGAAACTCAGTCGGCTGACCTCGACGACCGACTCCATGCCGGTCATCGCCGTCAGGTCGTCCGACGCCTGCTCGGCGCCGTCGGAGATCATGTTGGAGAACGAGGTGAACGTCTCTATCGGCACGGTCTTCGACCCGTCGCCCGCTATCTGGGAGATGGTCTCGATAGACTCGTGCGTCGGCAGCATGTAGATGTGGAAGCCCACGTGCTGGTCGTCGGTGTCCAGTTGGTTCCGGAACGCGAGGACGTGGTCGTCGCCCGTCGCCATCTGGAATCCCGAGTCGCCCGTGATATCCTCGAGCGCACCCTTCGTGTCCATGTCCACGTACGTCGGCGTGGTGATGTCGATGGAGGTGTCGAGATACTCGGCCCACCCGTCGAGGAACCCCCCGAGCATGATGTTGCCCAGTTCCTTCAGTCCGCTCGTCGCCATCTCCCCGTCTGGCTGGTCCGCCGCCCCGGGAACGAGAGCGTCGACGAGTTGGACGGCCTCCCGTCGGTCGAACGCCAGCACCGTCCGTCCGTCGATGCCGCCGTTGAACCCGATGTGGACCGTCACGAGGTCCTGTTCGCGGAACTCGCGTTCCACGTCCTCTCTCGTGCTAATCTCTATCTTGGTGACGTTGACGAACGTCTCGGCGCCGGTGAGTTGTGACAGGGACCCGGCAGCGCGTTCCGCCCCGGAGTGTGCGAGGCGGCTGAACGTCCGTAGCGACTGGACGTCCAGATTCATGCCTCGACGCTCACCACGTCGTCGATGGCCTGGAGGACGTTCGGTTTCTGGAACGGCTTCGTGATGTAGCCGTCGGCACCGGCTTCGACGGCCTCGCGCATCTTCTCCTCCTGTCCGACCGACGTGCACATGATGACCGACGCGTTCGCGTCCAGCGACTTTATCTCGGTCGTCGCTTCGATGCCGTTCCGGATGGGCATCACGACGTCCATCGTCACCACGTCGGGGTCGAGTTCTCGGTACAGTTCGACCGCTTCCACGCCGTTCTCTGCCTCGCCGACCACTTCGTGTTCGCCATCCAGCAACTGCTTCAGCAGGTTCCGCATAAACGCTGAGTCGTCCACGACCAGTACGGTGCTTGCCATGCTCTTTCTTTCCGAGAAACCGGGTATAAACCCTTCCCCCTCATTATCAGCGCTGATATGCCTCCGCTACGACGCGTGAAGGCGGCGGCGTCGGGGCCGAACGCGTTACTCGCCGTCGGACGGAGGAATCTGGAGGCCGTCGCCGGCGAGTGCCTCCACCAGGTCACCGATGGAGTCGTCGAGGGTCAGGTCGTGTTCCCGGAAGATGGGTGCGAGCACTTTCGTCGGGAACGTCACGTCCGTGTCCGACGCGAGGAGGAGGATGCCGAGCACCTCCGCGGGGGCGGCGTCGGCGTCGACCTGACTCGCGTACCACTGGGCGATGTCGCCGAAGGCGGTGGCGACGTCGTCGGAGAACAGTTCGCGTTGTTCGATGGCCCCCTCGAACGCCGCGGTGAGTGCAAACCCGTAGTCGGCGTCTCGGTCGGAGACGTACCGGGCCGTCTGCTGTTTGGCGAACGTGCCGCGTTCCTCTATCGTTCGGTCCTCCTCGTCGGCGGGCACGTCGCCGTCGCCGTCCACGTTCGGCGTCCCGTCGTCGTCCGTGGCGACGACGAACCGGCCCTCGTCCAGTTCGGCGACGCGACTGCTGCTGGTGAAATCGAGTTCGTTGGGGCCGACGATTCCCTCCTCGCGCCGCCGCGCGGGATGCTCTCGGGGAGGGTCGTCGGAGGCCATGCCGGGAGGTGGCCGCGGCGAACTAATAAGACCATCGCCCACTCGAACCGGCGGCGACGGTCTGACGCGCCGACACGACGACGGAACGGGCCCGGTCTCAGCGGGCGATAGCGCTGCCGATCTGTCGGCGCTGCGAGGACCTTACGTCCCGATTAACCGCATCTTCGTTCACCCCGATTTCTCACCGAGATAACCAACACATTCACATTAGCTCACGACAGAAGTAATTCCGTCTATGGAGTCTGACAGGACCCTCTCAGCACTGGGCAACGATTACAACCCCGATATATTGCGCGCCGCGGACGAACCTCACTCGGCACAGGAGTTCAGCGAGATGCTCGACATCCCCATCGCGACGTGCTACCGCCGCATCGAGGAACTCACCGCGGCCGGCCTCCTCGAACTCCACGACAGGGTCCTCTCGGACGAACACCGCCGCACCAACGTCTACCGCCGGGAGGTGGACGAGGTGCTCATCCGGTTCGACGGACAGGAGTGCAACGTGCAGGTCACCGAACGACCGGAGGTCAAGAACAAACTCGACGACGTCTGGCGGCAGATCGCACGGGACTGACCGCCCGGCGACTGGACACCCGCAGGCTCTCCTCGTCACCCTCCACAGGCCACGTTCTGCGACTCGGTATCACCTCACACACGCCGGACTCGCCCTCGTCGGGACTCCGCTGCCGTCGCTCCCGCCGCCCGTCGTCTGCTCCCTTCTGTGCCCCGTTACCACCGCTCTCTTGCGAGTCGTTAACTCCCAGTTAACCGCGGCCACGTGTGCGCGTAGGATTTTATTCCTCGTCGTGCCGGGATTGACTTATCACGAGAGATAATCGGGACCGTAGCGTTATGTAGGTCTGCCTGATTGTCCGTATCGTAGGTCTTCTCCTCCGGCGAGGGGGTGGGGGACCGAACTGGAGATATACAGAAAAAACCCATGTTCGAAAAATTTGACGCCGACCGCGGTCAGGTCGGTATCGGTACGCCTCATCGTGTTCATCGCGATGGTCCTCGGTCGCCGCAATCGCTGCGGGGTCCTCGTGAACACGGCCGGCGGTTCCTGCAGGCGG
>NZ_WPCD01000214.1:0-6168 GCF_009741955.1 Halogeometricum sp. CBA1124
GCCTCCTCGTCGGTGCCGGCGTTCCTCGGCGGCGACAACTCGCTGACATACCCGAACGTCGCGCCACTCCTCGACCGAGACGACGCCGGCCGCGTCGCGTCGTCAGTTTCGACGCGCACCTCGACTGCCGCGAGGTGCGGGCCGGGCCGACCAGCGGAACGCCCTACCGGCAACTGCACGACGCCGGACTCGACACCCTCTGCGTCGTCGGCGCGCGGCACTTCGAGACGACGACGGCGTACGCCGACTACCTCGCGCGCGCGGCGGGAGCGTCCTCACCGCCGAGTCGGTCGGCGCGGGCGTCGACGCGACCCTCGAACGGGTTCGAACGGCGCTCTCGGACGTGGACACGGTCTACGTCAGCGTCGACGTGGACGTGCTGGACGCGACGGCCGCGCCCGGCGTGAGTGCGCCGACGCCCGGCGGCCTCTCCTCGCGGGAACTGTTCGCCCTCGTCCGCGGCGTCGCGGCCGACGACAGAGTCCGCGGGTTCGAGGTGGTAGAGTGCGCGCCGTCGCTGGACCCGACGCCGACCGGGCACACCGCGGCGACGGCCGCGCGCGCCGTCGCGCACTTCCTCGGGGGTGCGGGCGCGTGACGGACCTCCTCCTGACCGACGCGGCGGAAGTCGTCACCTACGCCGACCACGAGCGATTCGAGCGAACCGAGGACGCCGCCGTCGCCGTCGACGACGGCCGCGTCGTCGCCGTCGGACCGACCGCGGCGGTGACCGACGACCACCCCGAGAGCGACGCGGACGCCGTCGTCGACTGCGCGGGGCGCGCCGTCGTGCCGGGGTTCGTCGACCCGCACACCCACGCCCTGTTCGCGGGCGACCGCTCGGACGAGTTCGAGGCCAAACTCCGCGGGCAGACGTATCAGGAGATTCTCGAAGCGGGCGGCGGCATCCTCCGAACCGTCGAGGCCGTCCGCGCGGCGTCGACCGACGAACTGGTCGCGAACCTCCGCGACGAACTCGACGTGATGTTGGCGCACGGGACGACGACCGCCGAGGTGAAGTCGGGCTACGGACTCGACGCGGAGACCGAACTGCGGATGCTCGACGCCATCGACCGCGCGGCCGCAGAGCACCCGGTCCGGGTCGTCCCGACGTTCATGGGCGCGCACGCGGTGCCGACGGGGCGCGACGCCGACGACTACGTCGAGGAAGTCGTGACCGAGCAGATTCCCGCCGTCGCCGAGCAGGGAGTCGCGGCGTTCTGCGACGTGTTCTGCGAGGAGGGCGTCTTCGACGTGGCGCAGTCGCGTCGCGTGCTGGAGGCGGGGATAGAACACGGCCTGACGCCGAAGGTCCACGCCGAGGAGTTGAGCCACCTCGGCGGGACGCAGTTGGCCGCCGAGGTGGGCGCGGCCAGCGCGGACCACCTCCTGCACGCCACCGACGAGGACGTCGACGCCCTCGTCGCCGCCGACGTGACGCCCGTCCTCCTGCCGGGGACGGCGTTCGGTCTCGGCGCAGCGTACGCCGACGCCGAGGCGTTCCTCGACCGCGGCGCACCCGTGGCACTCGCGACCGACCTCAACCCGAACTGCTACTCGCAGAGCATGCCGTTCGCCATGACGCTGGGGTGCGTCGAGATGGGACTGACGCCCGCGCAGGCCCTCGGCGCGGCGACGGCGAACGCCGCCCGCGCCGTGGACAGACCGGACGCCGGCCGACTCGAACCGGGGTCGCCCGCGGACCTCGCGGTGCTGGACGCGCCGAGTCACGTCCACCTGTCGTACAACTTCGGGGTGAACCCGGTCGATACCGTCGTCGTCGGCGGGGAGGTGGCGCATGAGTGACGGCGCCTCGGACGCCGTGACTCCCGACACCGTCGTCGTCGACGGCGAGTCGCTCACCCCCGAGGACGTCGAGGCCGTCGCTCGCCGCGGCGCGCGAGTCGAAGTCGCCGAGGAGGCGCGGGCGGCCGTCGTCGCCGCCCGCGAACGCGTCGACGAAATCGTCGAGAGCGGACAGGCCGTCTACGGGCTGAACACCGGGTTCGGCGAACTGGTCGACACCCGCATCGAACCGTCCGAAGTCGAACAGCTCCAGACGAACCTACTCCGGAGTCACGCCTCCGGCGCGGGGCGGACGCTCGACGCGGAGGAGGTCCGCGCGATGCTTCTCACCCGGCTGAACGCCCTCGCGAAGGGCTACTCGGGCGTCCGCGAAGTCGTCGTCGACTACCTCGCGACGATGCTGAACGAGCGCATCCACCCGGTGGTTCGCTCGCGCGGGAGCTCGGCGCGTCGGGTGACCTCGCCCCCCTCGCGCACCTCTCCGGGGTCCTCATCGGCGAGGGCGAGGCGACGGTGGCCAGTGAAGCCGCCGGCGACGACGACTCCGCGCCGAACGGAGACGGCGGCCGAGAACGGCTCTCCGGCGCGGACGCGTTGGCGACGGCGGGGTTGACGCCGCTGACGCTCGCGCCGAAGGAGGGGCTGGCGCTCATCAACGGGACGCAGTTGACGACGGGCATCGCGGCGTTGCTCGTCGTGGACGCCGAACGACTCTGCGAGGCGGCCGACGCCGCCGGAGCTCTGACGACGGAGGTGACGATGGGGACGACGGCAAACTGCGACCCGGCCGTCCACCGCGTCCGGCCCCACGGCGGGCAGGCCGCGGTGGCCGAGCACGTTCGGGCGCTCACGGCCGACTCCGAGATAGTCGAGTCGCACGCCAACTGCGACCGGGTGCAGGACGCCTACTCCGTCCGCTGTCTCCCGCAGGTCCACGGCGCGGTGCGCGACGCCGTCGCCCACCTCCGCGAGGCGGTCGCGGTCGAACTCAACAGCGCCACCGACAACCCCCTCGTGTTCGACGCGAGAGAGGCGGACAGCCGAGCCACCGGCACCGACGACGCCGTTGTCATCTCCGGCGGCAACTTCCACGGCGAACCGCTCGCCCTCCGCCTCGACTACCTCGTGAGCGCGCTGACCGAACTCGCCGCCATCTCGGAGCGTCGCGTGGACCGGACGGTGAACCCCAACCTGCAGGAGGACCACCTGCCGCCGTTCCTCGCCGCGGACCCCGGACTCGACTCGGGGTTCATGATTCCGCAGTACACCGCGGCGTCGCTGATAAACGAGATGCGCGCGACCGGTCGCCCGTCGATGGACAACACGCCCGTCAGCGGGGGGCAGGAGGACCACGTGAGCATGAGTGCGACGAGTGCGCTCGCGGCCAAATCCGCGCTGTCGAACGCCCGGACCGTCGTCGCCGTCGAACTGCTTACCGGGGCGCAGGCGTCGGAGTTCGTCGACGACGCCCTGTCGCACGGCCGGGGGACGGCCGCCGTCTACGAACTCGTCCGGGAGGTGTCGCCGCCGGTGACCGACGACCGGAGTCTCGACGACGACATCGAAGCCGTCGCAGACGCCGTCGCCGCGGGCCGCCTCGAAGAACGCCTCGCCGACGCCGTGTGAGCGACGACGCCACGCGAGAGACGACGCCGTGTGACGGCGACGACGCTCCGAGGGGCGCGGGCGCGCCGGTGACGTTCACGAACGATTCACCGGAAAGACGGTGTGTCCGGCCCCCGCGTCGCCGGGTGACACACAACCGTTTTCACCGTCACCACAATATCGGGCAATAGTGATGCCCGAGGGTCGTAGCGAGGCGCCGGACGACGGGCCGGCGGTCGACGAACACGTCGGCCGCGGACTGCTCGACGTGGACATGGGCCCGAGTTCGGCGATGGCCCACCTCTACCGCGGCGAGATACACCGGATGAAACTGTGGCGAGAGCGACTGGACCGGACGACCAACTGGGCGGTCATCCTGATGGCCGCGGTGCTGACGTGGGCGTTCTCGCAACCGTCGCATCCGCACTACATCCTCCTCCTCGGCAACGCCGCCGTCGGCCTCTTTCTCTCCATCGAGGCCCGCCGGTACCGCGCGTACGACGTGTGGCGCTCTCGCGTTCGCTACCTGCAAGAGCACGTCTGGCACCCGGACTGGACCCCGACTCGCCCCTCCGCGACGAGGACTGGCGCTCCGAACTCGCCGAGGACTACCGCAACCCGACGCTGAAGATATCGTTCGAGGAGGCACTCGCCCACCGCCTCCGCCGGGTGTACCTCCCCCTGTTCGCCGTCCAGAACGGGGCGTGGTTGCTCCGCGTGACGGCGTTCTCCGCCGACCCGTGGCCCGAGAGCGCGGCCGTCGGGATGATTTCGGGCGTCGCCGTCACCGCTATCGTCGTCGCCCTGTTCGCCGCCGCGGCGGTCATCGCCTACCGCCCGCGGACGTGGCACACGCGGGGCGAACTGCTGTCCGAGGAACTCCGCGAGAACCGCACGGGGTCGGGTCCGACGGCGGGCGAGGACGAACGGCGCATCTGAGACGGCGGCGCGGCCGACGCGGCGCTCAGAACCGGTACTCGTCGTTCGAGGGTCGCTCGGTGTAGTCCGCCTGCAGTCCGAGCGCTCCCCGAACGGCGTCCTGAAGCGTGACTTCGGATACCTCGACGCCGGCGTGAGCGCTGTAGACCGACATCATCGGCGTCCGCTGTCGACGACGGAGGCCGGCGAGGAGGCCGACGAACAGGGCGGCGGGGGCCACGCTGAGTACCGCCATGAACACGAGTGCCTGTAGCGCAGACATAGGGTACCGTTCGCGGCCCGTGACGTGAGACTGGCAGCTAGAGAGCTAGCAGGTTCGCGGGGACGGGGCTAGCATGCGTAACCCGGGCGACGAGGCGGAGATGGAACTCCACGACGTGATTCAGTGAGAAAGTGCTCCGGCAGGGATTTGAACCACGGTCGCGAATCGGAGATTCGCTCCCTGATTCAAATCCCTTCGTACAGCATTCGTCTCGTAGAACGTGCGAGCGACACGCTACGCGGTCGCTCGCGGATTCGTGTTCGACAGAAATGCTCCGGCAGGGATTTGAACCGATGCAAGACGGTCGCGCTCACTCCGTTCGCGCGCTGCGACTTGCAGGGTTCAAATTCCTGTGTGTCTCAGTTCTCTCGAATCGAGTGTCGCGGAGATGGAACTCCACGACGTGATTCAGTGAGAAAGTGCTCCGGCAGGGATTTGAACCACGGTCGCAACGAGTTGCTCCCTGATTCAAATCTCTCCGTCGAAATTTCCTCTCACACGGTGTGCGAGCGACACGCTACGCGGTCGCTCGCGAATTCGTGTTCGAGAGAAATGCTCCGGCAGGGATTTGAACCCTGGTCATCACCGTGAGAGGGTGATATGATTGGCCGGACTACACCACCAGAGCGCATCCTATCGTATCGCACCGACGAATAAAACCGTTCCGTTTCGGGACGGGTGTGTCGCGCCGTGGCGCATCGCCGCGGCGGGTCGGGCGGTCGGTTACGGGCGTCCGCTCACGCCACTCGCTCGCCGTCGCGGTAGACGGCCGCGGCGTCGCGCCACGCGGTCACGTCCTCGTTCGGGTCGTCGTCGAGAACCAGCAGGTCGGCGCGATAGCCCTCGGCGACGCGCCCCACGTCCGAGAGGCCGAGGAGTTCGGCGGCGGTGACAGTGGCGGCTTCCAGCGCCGCCGCCGACGTGAGTCCGTACTCGACCATCAGTTCCATCTCGCGGAGCGCGTTCTCGCCGTGGAAGTTGAACGGCGTCCCCGCGTCGGTGCCCATCGCGATGGTCACGCCCGCGTCGAGGGCGTGTTCCCACGCGCGTTCGAACCGCTCCTGTGCGTCCTCGGCCTTCTCGACGGCCTCTTCGGGGATGCCCGCCTCGACGCCGTTCTCGACGATGCCCTCCAACGCGCTGGCCGTCGGCACCCAGTACGTCCCCTCGCGCGCCATCAGTTCGGCCGTGTCCTCGTCCATGAACGTGCCGTGTTCGACGCTCGTGATGCCCGCGCGGACGGCGTTCCGGATGCCCTGCCGCCCGTGCGCGTGCGCCGCCGTCGGGACGCCCTTCGCCGACGCCGCGTCCACGAGCGCTGACAGTTCCTGCTGCGTGAGTTCCGGCGCGCCGGTGACCGCCCCCTCGGTGAGGACGCCGCCCGTCGCCATCGTCTTGACCACGCCCGCCCCGCGCTTCAGTTGTTCGCGGGCGGCCTTCCGCACCTCGTCCGCGCCGTCGGCCTCGCGGCCGAACCAGTGGCCGTGTCCGCCCGTCATGACGACGTTCTCGCCGCAGGCGACGACGTCGGACCGTCGAGGACGCCCTCGTCGACG
>NZ_WPCD01000278.1:0-3710 GCF_009741955.1 Halogeometricum sp. CBA1124
CGACGGCGACGACGAGCGTCCCCGTCTCCAGTCGGTCGCCGTCGAACACCGGTTCGGTGCTGGTCGTCGCCGTCACGACGCGTTCGACCCCGCCAGCACCTCGTCCGGCGAGTCGACGGCCGACACGTCCACGTCCGGCAGTCGCGCGCGCAGGTCCGCGGCGCACGCCTCGCGGGAGTCCGACGGGGAGTAGATTCGCACCCGTTCGAGGTCCGTCGCCGCCGCGACGGCGCGCGTCTGCCACCGCGCCTGCGCGCCCGCGCCGAACACGCCCAGTCGGACGGGGGCGTCGGCGAGTTCCCGCGCCGCCAGACCGCCGATACACCCCGTCCGCGCGTTCGTCACGCGAGTGCCGGCGAGGTAGGCGAGGGGGAGTCCCGTCTCGGCGTCCGTGACGGCAATCTGCGCGTTCACGGTCGGCAGTCCCTTCTCGGCGTTCGACTCGTGGACGGCGGCGAGTTTCGTCGCGTACGTCGGGTCGCCGTGGACGTAGGCGGGCATCGTCAGCGCGGTGCCGGGCGTCTCCGCCCCGACTGAGTAGTGCGGTCGCGGCGGCCGTTCGACCTCGCCGCGGCCCTGTTTCACGAACGCCCGCTCTATCTCGGGCAGGAGGTCCGGCAGGGAGAGCAACGAGGCGACCCGTTCGTCCGAGAGGACGCGTACGTCGGTCATGTCTCCCCGTTCGACGCGGAGGCGAATCGTTCTTCCGCCTGCGCGGCGAGGGGCTCGCTCGCCGCCAGCTACCGTGGGTGACATTCATACCCACCGCAATCGAAGCGGAACCATGCACGTCGTCATCGTCGGCGGGGGCGTCGTCGGACTGTCGTCCGCCCACGCACTCGCCGAACGCGGCGCGGACGTGACGCTCTGCGAGGCCGGCACGCTCGGCGGGGGCAGCACCGGCCGGGCCGCCGGCGGGATTCGGATGCAGTTCTCCACGCCCGTGAACGTCGACCTCTCCGTCGCCAGCGTCCCCGTCTGGGAGTCGTTCGAGGAGCGGTTCGGCGTCGACATCGACTACCGGCGGAACGGCTACCTGTTCCTCGCGCGCGAGGCGTCGACGGCCGCCGACTTCGAGTCGAACGTCGAGATGCAGACGGCTCGCGGCGTCCCCAGCCGACTGCTCTCGTCCGCGGAGGCGACCGAAGTCTGTCCGGAACTCCGCGCCGACGAGTTCGTCGCCGCGACGTACTGCCCGGACGACGGCGTCGCCGACCCGCACTCGGCGGTGCAGGGCTACTCGCGGGCCGTCGACGAGGCGGGCGTGGACGTGCGGACGAAGACGCCGGTCACGGGGCTGGACCGCGAGGGCGACGGCTGGCGCGTCGAGCGCCCGCGGAGACGTTCGCGGCCGACGCCGTCGTCAACGCCGCCGGCGCGTGGGCCAGACGCGTCGGCCGCCTCGCCGACGTGGCGCTCCCCGTCGCGCCGCGCCGCCGACAGGCCGCCGTCGTCGAACCCGAACGCCCCCTCCCCGAGTCCGTCCCGCTCACCATCGACCTCGACAGGGGCGCGTACTTCCGCCCCGAACGCGAGGGGACGGCCCTCGTCGGCGGCCACTTCGCCGACGAGGACCCGGACGTGGACCCCGACGACTTCTCGGAGTCGCCCGATTTGGCGTGGACGGCCGAGGCGGTCGAACGCGCGGCGGACGTGGCGCGCTACTTCGGTCCCGAGACGCGCGTCCGGAACGGGTGGGCCGGCCTGTACGCCGTCACGCCCGATCACCACGCCGTCGTGGACGAGGTGGCGCCGGGGTTCGTCGTCGCCGCGGGGTTCTCCGGCCACGGCTTCCAGCACGCCCCCGCGACGGGCCGGTGCGTCGCCGAGTTGTGTCTCGACGGCGCGGCGTCGCACGTCGACGTCTCTGCGCTGTCGCTGGACCGGTTCGAGGCCGACGACGAGGAACTGGTCGAACAGAACGTGGCGTGAGGGGGTCGCGCGTCGCCGTCACGCCGGACCGGACGGTTATTCGCTCCGTCGCCCGGACGCGGCCTTCCAGTCCATCGTGACGGTGATGCTCTCTCTGCTCCCGCGGAGGATGGACGACCGTTCGCGCACGCCGATTTCGTAGGCGAGCGACGACCGCGGGCTGAGCCGTATCCGCTTGTTGCCGACGCTGACGTCCGCGTCGCCGCCGCTCTCGATGGCGTCCGCGAGCGCTCGCAGGCGGCTGGCGGCCTCTTCGCGCGTGAGTTTCTCCGCGTTGAGCGTCTTGCTGACCATGTCCGGTGCTGAGGGCGGTGCGCGAATAAAGCGCACGGCCGTCTCGGTCGGCGCGACGGGCCGTCCGCCCCGGTCGTGCCCCTCCGTCAGACGCCGGGGATGCCGAACGCCGCGAACCTGAACAGTCCCAGCGCCGCGAGGGCGTAGAGGACGAGAGCGGCCACCAGCCACGCGACGCCGCCGATGGTCGCCGCCGCCAGCCAGCCGCCGGGGTACTGCCAGTTGATGACCCCTATCCACGCGGCGAGCGCGAGTATCGGGCCGAGGAGCGGAATCCACCCGAGGAAGAACGCGACGACGGCCCAGACGAGGGCACCGACGAAGGCGGTGAACACCGCGCGCCCGTAGCCCACGTCTCTGTCGATGATGAGGCGCGCGCCGGTGTGGATACCGACGGCACCGATGAGGAGGTTGACGACGAAGACGAATATCGCGCCGCCCAGCGACCGACTCGGACCGCCCCCCTGCAGCAGGAGGGGTTCGAGTTCGAGCATCTATCGACCCCTCCGGACGGTCGGTCGAGACGGCGACTCTGTCGCTCCGGTGCGTCGCGGCCAGCGAGTCGGACGTGGCACACTCATCCCGGTGTATCGATGTCCGGCGGCAGACATGAAGCTGCGGGCCGGGGGCGCGCGGCGTCGAAGACTGACGCGGGGCGTCGAACGTCGACGGCGCGCGTCGGACGTGCTACGCCGTCGCACGGAGTCGGAACCGTTTTGTCCCGCGACTCGCTCGTTGGGACCATGCCGACCGGACCCACCGACGGCGGAGGCGTCGCGTCCGAACCGACCGCAACCGACGGGTTCGGCTTCTTCTTCGGGGTCGACTGACGAGCGCGATTGTCGTCTCGCGCCGGGGTCGCTGCCGCGACGGCGGCGACCACCGTCGCACCGATGCAATCGCGCTCGTGAGGGCGGCGGACTCGTCGCCGGGTGCCGGCGCGGCACACGCCGTCCCGACGGCCGCCGGCGACGAAACCGCCCGAACCGGCCCCGTGCGAGCGGTCTCGCTCGCGCGCTTCGGAACTGCTAACTGGCCTTCGGCCGGTAGACGCGACAACGACCGACGCGAACACGAAATGAAACTACCCGAATCACAGGTCGCGGTGTTGAACGCCGCGAGTGCGACGGACGCAACGACCGTCGGCGAACTCGCCGACGAGACGGGACTGAAACCCGAGACGGTGACGCAGGCCGCCTTCGAACTCCGCGACGAGGGCTACGTCGCCGTCGAGGAGGCGGAGGCGGTGACGCACGAACTCACCGAGGAGGGCCGCGAGTACGTCGAGTCCGACCTCCCCGAGGTGCGACTCTACCGCGCCGCCGTCGAGCGGGCGCGACGGACGACCCGGTGCCGATGGGGCAGGTCATCGGCGCCGCCGGACTGGGCGGCCCCGAGGTTGACATCGCCCTCGCGAACTTCGGCCGGAAGGGCTACGGCGACATCGACGGCGGCGAACTCGCCGCCGACGGCGACGCGGACGC
>NZ_WPCD01000123.1:0-11084 GCF_009741955.1 Halogeometricum sp. CBA1124
CCGGCCGCCGAACGCGGCGCGGAACCGCGAGGAGGCGGCGAACGGGAGGGCGAACAGGCCCGCGGCGACGCCGATACCGGCGCCGTACAGGACGGTGACGAGGAGGACGAGGACCGACAGACTGGGAGACAGCGAGGCCATATCGGACCTTGCGTCTCAGTCCCACTAAAGTTCTCTCTCCCTGTCGTGTCGACTCCCGCCTCCGGTCGCGGCGCGGCGTCCGGCCGACCAAGCCCAGTCTGACCGTCGTCTCGGCCCGAGCGCCGCGCCGCCGGGTCAGCGGACGAACGACAGGACCGTCACCGCGGCACCGTAACCCGCTCCGACGGCGGCGAGGAGGCACCCGCCGCCGACGCCGACGGGGTCGGTTCGACCCTCGGCGGCCGCCTCGAACCCCCGCGCGACGAGGAAGGCGGCAGCGACCAGCGCCGTCGTCCCGCCCGCGACGAACGTGACCGTCTCCCGCCCGGACACCGCGAACAGGCCGTGACCGTGCGCCAACGCGAGACAGAAGTGGAGGGCGGCGAACAGCGTCCCCCCCGGCGGCCGACAGCAGGAGGACGTTCGGCAGCAACTCCGGCGTCGGTCCCGCTTCGACCGCGGCGCGGACGCGAGTCGAGAGCGCGAACGGGAGGGCGAACAGGCCGGCGACGAGGCCGACGGCGCCGCCGAAGGCGACTGCGAACACGAAGGAGAGCGCGACGCCGCCGGGTGGAGAGAAGGGCATAGCGCAGGGTTGCTGTCGGTCGACTTGAACGTTCGGGAGAGACGAGTGCGCGCCGCAGTCGCGTCAGCGACTCTCGCTCCGCGTCTCGGCGCGGTGTTCGGAGATGATGCGGTCGACCATCTGCGACTGCTGTTCCTTCCGGCGGTCCGCCGCGCGGCGCTCCCAGTCGTCGATGAGTTCGGCCACGTCGGACTCGCGGGCGACGGCGAGTTCGTCTATCTCCTGCATCGTCACGCCGTCGGCCGGGCCGACCGGAATCTCGTGGTCGAACAGCACGTCGTCGGCGGCGTCGGAGAGGCCGCCGGAGCGGATGACCGCCCGGGGGTCCGTCTCCGCGAGTCGCTCGGCCGTCGACCGCCCCGCGCGGAGGCGTCGCGGAGGTACACCACGTCGCCCGCGGCGAGTCCGTACGCCTCGTCGGCGCGTTCGATGGCGTCCTTCGTGAACTGCTCGACCACCTTCACGGGGACGAGGTTCTTGTTGGTGTTCACGTCGGCGAAGTTCGAGTGGTCCAGCTTCCAGAGGCGCTTCAGGCGCTCTATCTTCTCCGCGAGTTCCTCGTTCTCCTCGCGGACGGACGCCAGTTCGCGTTCGAGCCGGCTGTTGTCGCGTTCGAGACGCTGCACCTCCCGTCGCTCTCTGGCCTCGCGCCGTTCCTCCCGCTTGGCCTCAGACAGTTCCTCCTTGTACTCCTCGATGGTCTCGTCTTTCTCCTCGATGGTCGCTTCGAGGCTCTCGGTGTGCGATTCGAGGCGCTCGACGCGGCGTTCCAGCCGGCGAATCTTCTTCTCCTCGTCGGTCAGTTCCCGCTCCTCGTGCGTCGACTCCTCGTTGTCGTCGCCGCCGTCGTCGCCGGTCATCTCGCGGAGGACCGCCTCGACGGACTCGTCGCCGGCGAGACGCGGGCGATGACCTCGCCGCGTTCGATGTTCGGCGGCACCTTCCGCGAGATGCGCTGGAACTGGTCCTCGTGGTCGTCGAAGGCGAACAGGGCGGCGGCCAGCGCGTCCCGTTCGTGGTCGTTCTCGTAGCCCGCGTCGCGCGTCCGGTGGAGCTTCTCGTCCACCGGGAGGTCCGACTCGGGCACCCACGCCGCGGCGTCGAAGCTCCGGCGGAACTTCTCGACTGTCTCGGGCATCGGCTCCACGTCGGCGGCGACGATGACCGGGCGCCCGCGTTCGATGAGCCACTCGATGACGTCGGCGGTGTCGGCGGTGCGCGTCGAGTGGACGTCGAGTTTGTTGCCGTCGAGGTCGACGACGGCCGTCGCGGTGGTCGTGCCGGGGTCGATGCCGACGATGACGTGGTCGCGGCGCTTCACGAGCGGTTCGAACTCGATGCCGTCGCGGCGTTCCCGCTCGATTTCGACGCGCGTGTCCCCGGCGCGGCCGGTGGAGACGGGGATGTCGTCGGGCCGCCCCTCGACGGTGAACACCGCGTTCGAGTAGCCGCCGTACTTCTCTGTCGGGTCCACCTCGTACTCCAGGCCGGCCTGCTTCAGTCGGTCCGCTATCTCCCGGCTCCGACGCTTGACGGAGCCGTGGATGCGGCGGGTGTAGCGGTCCTGACTCCACCCGCCCTTCCCGGTCGAACGTCCCCGCGACACCTTCACCGTCGTCGTGTCGGTGAACGCCGACACCTCGTAGCCGACGTTGACCGCCGCGAGTCGCGCCGCCGCCTCGGCCTCCTTCATCGGCTTCTTGCCGTAGGGGACGCCGTGGCGCGAGGCCACTCGCGACAGGGGTTCCGGTCGCTCGGCGCCGGTCACCTGCACCAGTTTCGTCTCGGTCGGGAGGGCGCGGAGGAAGTGGACGAGTTCGTCCTTGTCCGCCGCCAACTCGTACATGTTGTCCGTGGCGAGGATGGCCGGACGCTCTCGCTCGACGAGTCGTCGCAACTTCCGGTGCGAGACCACGTCGCGGTCGATGTTCTCGCCGTCGAACGCGACGACGGCGTAGGAGGGTGAGTCGCCGCGCACGTCTCCGCTCTGGATGTCCACGCCGAAGACGAGGGAGTCGAGCGCGCTCGTCCGGTCGTTCACACGAGCGTTTGGTGGCGTATGGATATGAATCCCACGCCGGGGGCGAATCGACCGACAGGTTCGATTCACCGTCCCCTCGTGCTACGAAACTAACAAATCCTCCCACGCCTAACTCCGCCCGTGAGCGCAGACATCTCCCCGCCCTCCGCGTCGCCGAAGTCGCTCGCGCGGATGGCACTCACCGCCGGTATCGCCCTCCTCCTCATCGCCGCTCCGGTCGCGGGTCTCCTCGCGTGGGAACCCGTCGAGGAGGGGAACGTCAAAGTCGTGAAGAAGTGGGGCGCGACGACGGGTGAAGTGTTCCAGCCCGGTGCGCACTTCGTCAACCCCGTCTCGCAGTCCACCGCCTCCCTCTCCGTCCGCCCGCAGTCGTACACGATGTCCTCGCAGTCGGGCGAAGGGGCCGAAGGCCAACGCGACGACGCCATCACTGTCCTCACCGAGGACGGCCTCCGCACCGACATCGACGTGACCGTCCGGTACCGCATCGACGCCGGCAACGCCGTCAAGTTCTACACCGACTACCGGACGCTCCCGACGGCCGAAGAGCGCCTGATTCGCCCCTCCATCCGGTCGGTGCTCCGCACGAGGCGGGTCGGTTGCCCGTCACGGAGATATACACGGGCGAGGGACAGACCCGGCTGAAGCAGGCCGCCGAAGAGCAGTTGTCCACCGAGTTCGCCGAAGCGGGTCTCATCCTCGAAGCCGTCCAGATTCGCAACGTCGAACTCCCCGCGCAGTACGCGCAGGCCGTCGAGCAGAAGGAGATAACCGAACAGCGTCGCCAGCAGAAGCAGGACGAACTCGCCGTCGAGAAACTGGAGGCCGACCGGAAGCGCATCGCCGCGCAGGGTGAGGCCGACGCCAACCGCATCCTCTCGAACTCGCTGGACCAGCGCATCCTGACGCAGAAGTACATCGAGAAACTCGACCGGACGGACACGGTGTACATCCCCGTCGGCGGCGACGGCTACCCGCAGTTCGTCCGCTCGATAGAGCCGGGGTCGAACGCCGGCAACGTCTCGAACGTCACCGTCGACACGTCCGGGGCGGCGTCGTCGGGCGTCGGCGGAAACTCGTCGACGAACGGCACCGCGGACGCCTGACCGTGCGCCTCCGGACCGAACTGCTCGTCGCAGTCGCCGTGTTCGTCGCCCTCGGCGCACTCGCCCGCACGCCCGCGGGTCGGTTCGTCCTCCCACTCGTGAGTCTCGCCGTCCTCGGCGGGATGGCGTACCTGCTGACGCGGGACCCCGCCTACGCGCGGACGACGGTGGGTGCCCGGACGCGACTGCTCGACTCGCGCGAGGACGGCGCGGGCGATGGCCGCGCGGACGGCGCGGACGGCGCGGACGACGGCCGCGAGAACGGCGCGGGCGACGATGGCGTCGCTCCCGGCCGCGTCGCCTGCATCGACTGCGGCGCGCCCGCGACGACGACGCGCCGGTTCGTCCGCGAGTTCGTCGTCCTCGGCGTCCCCCTCGTCCTCCTCGACGACGGGACGAACCGCTACTGCGACGACTGCTTACCCTGAGGCTCCCGAATCCGGCGGCGTCTCACAGCAGCGACCCCTCCGCGACGAACGCCACCTCGCCGCCGACGCGGACAGCAACCTCGTCGCCGGCCTCTGCTTCGAGGTGGAGCACCGACGGCCGGCCCATCTCGTACCCCTGTTCGACCGAGACGGCCACCTCGTCGTCGCCGAAGTAGCGGTACCGCGCGAGGTAGCCCGCCAGACAGCCGTTGGCGCTCCCCGTGGCCGGGTCCTCGGGGACGCTGTGGCCCGGCGAGAACATCCGCGCGGCGAGGTGGTGGTCCTCGGACCGGGGGTCCGCGCAGAACGGGAAGACGTTCTCGACGCCGGTCCGGTCCAGCAGACTGTCGTACGCCGCGCGGTCGACTGACACCCGTTCGAGGGCGTCGCGGTCGGTCAACGGCACCAGCACGGCGGGTAACCCCGTCGAGACGACCTGCACGGGCCACTCGCGGTCCACGTCGCGTCGTCCAGTCCGAGGACGCGCGCGAGGCGGCCGTGGTCGAGTTCGTCGCCGAACTCGGGGGCGTTCTGCGTCATCCAGTACGCCTCGTCGTCGCCCGCGCCGCGTACCTCCACGGGTATCTCGCCGACTGGGAGGTCCAAGACCACGTCGTCGCCGGCGTCGAACCGCTCTCTGAGGACGGCGGCCGTCCCCAGCGTCGGGTGTCCGGCGAACGGAATCTCCGCCTCCGGCGTGAAGATGCGGACGGGCCACGCGCCGTCCGCGGCGTCGCCCTCGACGAACGTCGTCTCCGAGTAGTTCATCTCCTGCGCTATCGCCTGCATCTCCTCGTCCGTGAGCGACGCGGCGTCCTCGACGACGGCGAGTTGGTTCCCGGCGTAGCGCCGTTCGGCGAACACGTCCACGAGGTGGAACGGATTCCGCGGCATGGGGCCGACTGCGTCGCCGTCGGAGAAAAGGCTACGGAAGGAATGTCACGTGCTACCGTACGACGGTGATGGGGAGTCGCCGCCGTCGGTCGCGCGTCGCCGACGCCTACTCGTCGCGTCGGGGTACGGCAGGTCGAGTTTCTGGCCGTCCTGCGGGACGAACGCCTCGCCGTCGAACGCCGCCCGCGCTCGCGTTCGATGGGCGAGGCGTCGCCGGCGTACCGCGAGGAGATGTGGGTGAGCGCGAGGCGCCGCGCGCCGGCGCGGGTGGCGATTTCGGCCGCCTCCGCACCCGTCGAGTGGCCGGTCTGTCGCGCCCGGTCGGCCCTGCTCTCGTCGAACGTCGCGTCGTGAATCAGGAGGTCCGGTTCGTCCGTCACCCCGACCGTCGCGTCGACGGGACGGGTGTCGCCGGTGTAGACGAGTCGCCGGCCGGGTCGGGGGTCGCAGACGACCTGTTCGGGGCGGACGACGGTGCCGTCGTCCAGTTCGACCGCCTCGCCCTCGTGCAGGCGGCCGAAGTCGGGGCCGACGGGGACGCCGAGTTCCTCCGCTCGCTCCCGGTCGAACCGCCCCGGTCTGTCGTCCTCGACCAGCGCGTACCCCATCGACCGGACGTTCCGGTGTTCGGTCTCGAACGTCCGGACCTCGTAGTCGTCGCCGTCGAGGGCGACGGTCCCCGGCTTGACCTCGTGGACGTTGACGGGGTACCCCGGCCGGTAGCCGCCGGCGTTCACGAGACTCTGGAGGTGTCGCTTCGACCCCGGCGGCGCGTGGATGGCTATCGGTTCCTCGCGGTCGTTGAAGTCCCACGTCTGAATCAGGCCGGGGATGCCGAGGACGTGGTCGCCGTGGAGGTGCGTGACGAACAGGTGCGAGACGCCGAATCCGGTCCCGAAGCGCATCATCTGTCGCTGCGTCCCCTCGCCGCAGTCGAACAGCAGTCGCTCGCCGTCGCGGTTCACGAGCAGTGCACTCGGGCCTCGTTCGGTCGTCGGCACCGCCCCGCCGGTCCCGAGGAACGTCACGCGCATCGACATGCTTCGACTGAATGGCGGCGGCGGTAAACCCGTGTCGAATCGGTCGGGGGTAGTCCGCCGATAGCACGCACTCTTTTGCGGTTCGGGAGTGAGTCGTACGTATGAGCGACGGACGTCGACGCAGCGACGGAGACGCCCGCGGGCGGGACGCGCCGTGGGACAGTGACTGGTGGGACGACGGGAGCGGCGACTGGGCCGGAATCGCCTCGCTCCTCGTCCTCGGCCTCGGACTGGGCTCGCTGTTCGGCCTCCTCCCCATCGGGCCGTTCTGGGCCATCTTCGCCATCGGCTTCGCCGTGGTCGTTCCCCTCGTCGCCGTCCTCGAAGACCGCCTGCGCGACTCGTCGGCGGCGGAGGTCCCGCCGGAGTCGGAGGTGCGCCGTCGCGCCGACGAGGCGGCCGCGGACGACGACTCCGTGGCCGACGCCCTCGACCGACTCCGGGACCGCTACGCCCGCGGCGAACTCTCGGACGAACAGTTCGAGCACAAACTCGAAGTGCTGCTGGAGACGGAGACGCCCGAGGACGCCCGCGAACGGACCGGCCGACGGCGGCGCGAACGGGAGTCGCCCGAGACGGAGACGTAGGGTTTCTTACGCTCGGGATGCTACCCGAGTCCGATGGACGCGCCCCTGTGGACGGAGACGCACGCGCCCTCGCTCTCGGACCTTCCACAGTCGGAGGTCCGCGACCGACTGGGCCGGACCGTGGACGAACCGATGAACCTCGTACTGCAGGGGCCGCCGGGCGTCGGCAAGACGGCCGCTGTCCGCGCACTCGCCCGCGAGTCGCACGAGGACCCCGACAACGACCTCGTCGAGATAAACGTCGCCGACTTCTTCTCGCGGACGAAGAAGCAGATTCGCACCGACCCCCGCTTCGAGCAGTTCCTGATGGGCCGGAGCCGGATGGCAAAGCGCGACATGATCAGCCGCGTGTTGAAGGAGTCTGCGGGCTACGCCCCCGTCTCCGGCGACTACAAGACCATCCTCTTGGACAACGCCGAGCACATCCGCGAGGACTTCCAGCAGGCTCTCCGCCGCGTGATGGAGAAGCACCACCGCACGACGCAGTTCGTCATCACGACGCGCCAACCGACGAAGCTCATCCCGCCGATTCGCTCCCGGTGCTTCCCCGTCCCCGTCCGGGCCCCCTCCACGGAGGAGACGGAGGCGATTCTGGCCGACATCGCCGAGAGCGAGGACGTCGCGTCCGAGGAGATGGCGCTGAACATCGTCGCCTCGAAGGCGAACGGCGACCTCAGGGAGGCCATCCTCGCCGCCCAGAGCGCCGCCGTCGAGGGCGACGGCGAGATAACGATGGCGTCGGCGCAGGCGGCCCTCTCTGAGGTCGGTCACGACGAGACGCTGAAGGAGGTTCTGGAGACGGCGCGCGCGGGCGAGATACGCGACGCCCGGAAGACGCTCACCACTCTCCTCGACGACGAGGGGTTCGAGGGGCAGGAACTGCTGCGGGACCTCCTCGGCATCGCGGACAGATACCCCGAGGAGTTCGGCGAGGCGGACGTCGTTCGCCTCCACCGCCTCGCCGGGTCGGTCGACCTGGACCTCGCGTCCGGCCTCGACGACCGACTCCACCTGACGCATCTCCTGTCGGCGTGGGCGACCGGACAGCACGAACTGGACGGGGAGCGACTGGCCTGATGCGCTACGCGCCCGGCGTCCGGCGGTTCGCGCTCCCGGCGTTCCTCGCGGCGGCCGTCTCGGCCGTCGTCGCGCCGCCCTTCGCCCTCGTCTGCCTCCTCGTCGGCGGGTTCGTCCTGTGGTTCTTCCGCGACCCGGACCGCCGCCCGTCCGCGCGGGGCGTCCTCTCGCCCGCCGACGGCCGCGTCTCCGTCGTCCGCGAGGAGGGCGAACAGGTCCGCGTCGGCGTGTTCATGAACGTCACCGACGTGCACGTCAACCGCGCGCCGTTCGACGCGACGGTCGAACGCGTCACACACCGCCCCGGCGCGCACCGGCCGGCGTTCTCGAAGGAGTCCGAGCGGAACGAACGCGTCGACGTGGACCTCTCGACGCCCGAGGGGCCGGCGGAACTGTCGCTCATCGCGGGCGCGTTCGCCCGCCGCATCCACCCCTATCTGCGAGAGGGGGACGAACTCCGCCGCGGCGAACGCGTCGGTCACATCGACTTCGGCAGTCGCGCGGACGTGCTCTTGCCGCCTTGCTACGACCGCGACGACCTCCTCGTCGAGGAGGGTGACACGCTCCGGGCGGGCGAGTCCGTCGTCGCGCGGCGCGAGGCGTGACGCCGCCGGCCGGACGCGCACGCCCCGTGGAAGATGTCGTCCGCGCTCCAGATGCGCCTGCTCCCCAGTTGCTATTACGCCCGCCGTCGAACGTCGAGTCGTATGCGCGGGGGACGGCGCGATGGCTGAGGGTCGGGTGACCGAGAGCGCCGCCGACGGCTCCGATTCCGACGGGGGCGTCGACGTCGCCGCGCTTCTCGGTAGCGACGACGAAACGTTCGCCGGCGCCCTGTCCGACCGCACCGGTCCCGTCGCCGTCGTCGGCGACCCCTTTGCGGGCCGAGAGACGGTTCTCGACGCCGCGGCCGAGCGACTGGACGCCGTTCGGATTCGCCTCCGACCGGACGACGACGCCGCCGACCGACTGACGGCGCTGGGCGACGGTCCGGTCGTTGTCGACGGCTGCCAGCACCTCTACCGGCGGGCCGTCGGCGGCTTCGACCTGCTCGACCGATTCTTGAACTGGCTGGTGGGACGCGACGCCCCGGTTGTGACCGGCTGGAACCGCTACGCGTGGACGTACCTCGACACGACGCAGGGGATCGGACGGGAGTTCCCCGTCACCGTCGAACTCCGTCCGCTCGGCGCGAGCGAACTGGCGGACGCCATCCTCTGCCGATACGGGGACACGGCTCGATTCCTCGCGGACGACGCCGAACGAGGGAGTGTGGTCTCGATTCGCCATCGTCCGGTCGAGTGGCGCGGAATCTCCAGGTCGATACCGTACCCCGTCGTGAACATCCCCGGCGTCGGCACCGCCGGCAGAGACGGAGACCTCGACCCGAAAGACGTGGTGTTCGAACGCCTCGCGGCAGTCTCGAACGGGAACGTCGGCGTCGCGGCCGGTCTCTGGGAGCGCCAACGCGGCGACGAACTCCGGCCCAGCGACGTCGTCGCGGCCGGAGCAGACCTGACGCTCGACCGAGACGAGGCGTTCTGCCTCCGAATCGTCCTCGCGAAGGAGTCCGTCTCCCGAGCCGAACTGGCCGAAATCGTCGGTGACGGGCTCGACCGCGTGCTGGGGCGACTCGTCCGTGACGAACTCGTCACCGTCGAAGACGACCGGGTCAACCTCGCCCCGGCGGCCGTTCCCTCCGTCGTCGTCGCGACCGAACGGGAGCGGATACTGTGACGCTCCTCCAGACCGGGGCCGAGGGGTTTCAGGTCTCGCCCAGTGTGCTCGTCAACGCTGCGGTAGTGCTGGTGGTCGCGTATCTGCTCGGGCGGTTCCTGCGTCCGTCCTCTCGGAACTCGCCGAGCGCTCTCCGCGGCGCCGTATCACGATCAAGCTGTTCATCCCGATAACGAAGTTTCTCGTCTACGGCGCGGCGACGTACCTCGTGTTCGGTCCGCTCCTCCGACTGTCCTCGGCCCAACTGCTGGCCGTCTCCGGCCTGCTCGGGGCGGCGCTCGGGTTCGGACTGCGGGACCTGTTCGCGGGCGTCGTCGGCGGGTTGCTCCTCGTCACCGAACGGCCGTATCAGGTCGGCGACAAGGTCGAAATCGACGGCGACTACGGGGAGGTGACCGGTATCGGACTCTGGGCGACGACGCTGACGACGCCCGACGACACCGTGGTTCGGGTGACGAACGCGAGTCTGTTCACCTCGAACGTGGCGAACGCGAACGACGGGAACCCCGAGATGATGGTCGTCGTGGACGTCGCAGTCGCCCCCGGCGCCGACATCGACCGCGCGACGGGCATCGTCGAAGACGCCCTCGTGACCTCGCGGTACGTCTACGTCGACGACGACCACCCGGTCGTCGTCCTCGTCGAGGACGAGACCTACTACCGGACGATTCGCGGCAAGGCCTACGTCGCGGACCTGCGCGACGAGTTCGCCTTCGCCTCCGACGTGACCGAGCGAACCCTCGCGGCGTTCGAAGCGCAGGGAATCGAGACGCCGACGTTTCCGGGTGTGGGCGTCGTCGACGACGGCGACGGTTGACGTGCCGTCGCACCTCTCTGCCGGAACCCCCGCGTCACACTCCGGGAATCGGACAGGCGCGCACACGCCAGCACAGACGTGACTGGTCGGAAACGGGCCATAGAGGTCACGTTTCGATTCTCCCGGTGGCCGCGTCGTCGTCGCCTCTCACCGCTCTACAGCGCGAGGTGGAGACGAAGTGACGTTTAACTCACCCGACAGACAAGCACACCTCGTGTCCAGTCCCTCCAACTGGTGGTACGGCGTCCTCGCGTTCCCCCTCGTCGCCGTCACCGCCCTCCTGACGCGGTTCGCCACGCGCCGATTCATCACCGTCTCCGCGGCCGGCGGTGACCCGAACGTCGCCGTCGCCCTCGCCTCGTTCGTTCTGTCGGTCCTCGCGCAGTGGGTCGGCGTCTTCGTCGCTCTCGTCGTCCTCGTCTGCCTCGTCCTCGACGTGCGGGCACTCCGCCGTGTCGGCGACGGTGGGGAGGGCGGCACCGAAGACGGCGACGGCACCGGAGACGGCGACGGCACCGACGACGACACCGGCGACGGCGGCGGATGGTCGCCCACGTGGGCGTGGACTCTCGCGGGCGTCGCCCACCTCGTCGGTGCGCTGTTCACCCCCGCCCTCGCCGTCTCGGTGCC